>JANTFK010000024.1 GCA_024763595.1 Bacteroidales bacterium
TAGGTAATGCTGATCCGAGGGGGATTTGCGGAAGCGGACTGATCGATGCTGTGGCAGTCATGCTGAATGAGGGATTACTGGGAGATTTCGGAGAGATCCTCTCCGGCGAACAGGAAGTAACGATCCGGCCACCGGTCACCATTACCCAGAAAGATATCCAGGAGTTTCAGCTGGCAAAAGCGGCCCTGGCCGCCGGTATAACCATTCTTTTAAAGAAGCAGGGTATCGGTGAGGGAGATATTTCCGACGTATACATAGCAGGTGGTTTCGGGACCTACATCAACCTCGACAATGTGATCCGGACCGGCATGCTTTTATGTGCCCCCGAAAAGATGCACAAGCTGGGGAACTCGGCCCTGACCGGAGCCAAAATGCTGTTGTTCTCAGGTCCGAAACTTGCCCATAAGATCCTGGAGAAGACATCCCATGTAAACCTGGAAGGTGACCCTGAATTCCAGGAGATCTATATTCAGAACATGGGTTTCGGGGTTTCTTATTTTTAGTACCTGTTAGTTCACTTAGCTCAGCATAGCTCAGGTTGATATAATCTGTCCGGCTATAACCCGTCCGGCAGGGTGAACCGGCCGTTATGTATGGTGATCAGTAGGGGCTCCAGTTGCCGGTTACCCATTTCGTCAAATGAGAGGGTCCCGGTTATCCCGGCGGCCCGGGTGTGAGCAGAGATGAATTCCGGGATCTTCTCCCGGTCTGTACCGGTCCGGCGGACTGCGTGGATAACCAGGCTGACGGCATCAAAGGTATAGGCGGCCCTGTTCCCGGGTTCCTCTCCGTATCGTTTAAGGTATTTGTCCCTGAAGGCCTTACCGGCCTTGGAGAACCGGAATCCGGAACCCACCAGTAAAATCTTTTCGAAGGTTTCACGGCTGGCCGGCGTATTTTCCAGCCCCATGGTAAAATGGAGCGTCCCGTAAATTTTCAGGGAAGGGATCGTTGCTGTCAGGCCGGGAAGCAACGTTTCAAGAAAAGGTGCATAGAAGGGGATCACCAGGTGGGTGATATGGCTTTTGAACAGTTTGTTACGCAGCTCACGCTGAGTGATCTTCCCGGGTTGGGCATCTATGAGCAGGGGAGCGGTCCCCGATTTGGCAGCAACTGTTCTGGTCAGGCTTCGGACCGCATACCTTGTATCATACCCGGGGGAGGTTAGGATGGCAATACCGCTCCCTCCCTGTTGTTCGATCAGTTTATAAATAGCCAGTGCCTGTTGATTGTCATTGGGAACCACCCGGAAGAACCAGGGAACAAAAGCCTGTGAGAGCGTGGGTTCAGTGGCATGGGTTTCCACATAGGCCAGGTGGGATTTGGTGGCCACCTGTTCGGCAAGGTGCCCGTTCCTGCCATCCAGTGAACCGACAATTGCCACTGACTCATCCTCATACACCAGGCTTACCGATTGCTTGGATCCGGCTCCCCACGGTCCCTCCGTTGTACGCACCACCAGTTGGAACTGGGGTCTGTCCGGCACCGGATTATTATTGGCTTCTTCAATGGCCAGTGTGGCTGCCCGGATCGCTTCGGTGGCTGAAGAATCGGGGATCAGAAGCCCGATCGTCACACTTTTCCCCTCTGGAGGTACAGTACCTCTTTCCCGGACTGAGGCCCGGACATGGGCCTCTGCGGAACATCCGCATATCAGCAACAGGAGGTATAGTGCCAGGCGCGACAATGCCTGCTAATTTTTAGAATTGTAGATGCTTCGTCCAACGGCCTGCGCCACCTTGCGAAGATCAGCCACCAGTATGCCGAACTCTTCCGGAAAGAGGGATTGAGAACCGTCACAAAGCGCCTCTTCGGGCCGGTAGTGCACCTCTATCAGCAGACCGTCCGCTCCGGCTGCCACAGCTGCTTTTGCCATGGTGGGTACCAGGGTGCGTATTCCGGTTCCATGACTGGGATCCACGATGACGGGCAGGTGGGTCCGTTGCTTGAGCATGGGAATGGCATTCAGGTCCAGGGTGTACCGGGTGGAAGTTTCAAAGGTCCGTATCCCCCTTTCACACAGGATCACATGGGGGTTGCCATGGGCCAGGATATATTCCGCCGCGGCCAGGTATTCATCCAGGGTGGCCATCATGCCCCGTTTCAGGAGGATGGGTTTGTTGCAATCACCAGCCTCTTTCAACAGGGGGAAATTCTGCATGTTCCGGGATCCTATCTGAAGCATATCGGCATAACCGGATAAGACTTCTACCTGCCGGGTATCCATGACCTCTGATACCACCGGGAGACCTGTCTCTTTTTTTGCCCTGGCCAGCATTTCCAGTCCGTCGATCCCCAGGCCCTGGAAACTGTACGGGGATGTGCGTGGTTTGAAAGCTCCGCCCCTGAGAATTGCGGCGCCCCCTGCACTGACATGACGGGCGGTTTCGCTAAGCTGTTCTTCACTTTCTACCGCGCAGGGTCCTGCCATAATGACCACTTCCCGGCCCCCGATTGGTATCTCATTCACCCGGACCACGGTACCTTCAGGTTTTGATTTCCGGCTCACCAGTTCAGGGTCATTGAAACTGGCTACGGGCAAGGTACAAGAAAATGCGTCCATCTTATTCTCTATTCTGCGTTGTACAATATGACATCTTTCAAACTAAAAATGTCACGCTGTAACTTTCCCTGCATCAGTCACGCTGTTGCTACTCTTTTTTCCAGGATGCCCTGGAAAATTTGAAATCACCGTTGATGATCTTAACCATATAGATATCCCCAACATCGTTCCAGGCATCATTCAGAATGATCTTTCCGGTAACTCCCTGGTATCCCTGCAAGGTTTTCAGGTCCGTCAGCACATCCCTGATCAGGGCTTTATTCAATCCAACCTTGTGTATGGCCTGGATGATCATGTTCATGCCATCGTAAGCGTGTGCCGCAAATACATCCGGTTCCATACCGAACCTTTTTTTATAATTTGCCTGAAATGTTTTCAGATACGGGTTATCCGCTTTCGGGTTATACTGACAGGTGGTCACCACGCCATTGGCATTTTCACCTGCAATCTCCAGGAAAAGGGGATTGACCGCCCGGTCGGAAGTAAAGATGGGGTAATCTATTCCCAGCTCATGCATCCGGTTCACGATCAGTGCCATTTCCCTGGCATTTCCCCAGAGAAGCACAGCATCCGGATGGGAATGTTTTACCCGCTCCAGCTGGGTGTCAAAAATAGTATCCCCATCGGCAAATCTTATTTCCAGAACCAGGGGACGTCCTTCCCTGTTGGCAGCATCCCTGAATTCCATCACCCCGACTCTTCCATAGCGGTTATCTGCCCGGATGACCGCTACCCGTTCCAATCCTTTCTGTTTATAGATATAATCAACCAGCGCATAGCAGCTCTGCCGGTCATCGGCAATGGGATGAATAACCCAGGGGATAGCTGTTTCGGTGAAAGTCGGGTCCGGATCCCCTGTGTTTACTACAGGTATCTCCAGTTTTAGTGCGACCCGTATGGCCACATGGGAGTTTACATCATCGATGGTTCCCAGGATGGCCCATGCACCCTCGTCACTCATCTTCACCACTTCATTGGCAGCAGCCCCCCATAATCCCACATCATTGTGGGGCATAATGGTAAAAGGAAGTCCTTTATATCCACCCCCTGCATTGGCCTCCTCAACGGCGAGCGTGGCGCCCTGTAACATCTGTGTTCCCTGGTGGACCATTATTCCCTCAAGCGGAGCCAGTACACCGATACGCACTTCGGAGAGCCCTTTGGGCTCGGGCTTTTCCCGTCCGGCTCCGGTAAAGGCCTGTGGTTTATGGAAATAATAAACGTAGGCATCCTGGTAGTTGCCGTATGGCAGCAATTCGGATGGTGTGTTTCCGTAGTTTTTATCCTGATCATATTGTGCCGGTAACAGGTAACCCGGGACAAGCAGCAATATACCGGTCAGGGACCGGATCAAGATGGTTTGAAATGAATATGGCTTCTTCATGGCTTTCATGCTTGCAGGTTGTTTCATCCTAATTTATCCGGGTGCCCCGGCTTAATCCGTATGAGGTGGCCACCCAGATGTTATCTCCCTGGAAATCCACACCAATGGTGAAATTGTGTGCAATACCCGTGGCAGTGGGTTTGGTGGTGGATTTACCGTCCTTGTAAAAGATATTGCTTCCGCCCTGGTCTGTTCTTTTATAGGTAATCCACGCTTTACTGTTAAAACTGCTGAGCCCTTCATCGGTGCAGAGAAAGACCACATCGCCTTTGGCTTTCAGGAAGTTGATAAAGTTACTGGCCAGTCCGCTGTCGTGATCAAAGTACCCTTTCCAGTGTAGACCGTCATACCTGCTCATTCCAAAGTAGGTACCTACCCACAATATGCCGTTGGCATAAGAAACAGCTGTAGTGATGTCATGGACCACACCGTCATCCGGAAAGAGATCGATCTCCATTTCCCCGTCGGGATCCACATAATCCCTGAAATGCCCGGTCTCTTTCTGGTACTCGATCACACCTCCTCCCCAGGCGGCTATAAATATTTTATTGCCTCCGGCACATACATTATAGGTCCAGGGTTCATGCATGGGGGCATTCCGTTCGGTGTATATTTCCCACTCCTCCTTATAGGTATCGTAATGACCGGCACCCCCGCCTGTGGCCGCCCAGACATCTTTTCCGTCACACACCACGGAATAGATCACATCATTGGCCAGCCCGCTGTTAAACTGGGTAAAGGTTTCGAACTTTCCGCCGGAGAAACGGTTGAGCCCCCCCAGTGTACCAATCCAGAGATCACCGGTCAGTTCACTGACATCAATGGATAGTACCCCGGGATGTGCCAGCCCGTCCTCCTGTGTATAGGTTTTGAATTCACCGTTCTTATATCGTACCAGTCCGTGGCTGGTACCGATCCATACCTGGTCACCATCGGCACGCACACAATAGACCTTATTGGATGGTAACCCATCTTTGGTGGTGAAAGTTTCCCATTTTCCATACTCCGGCATGGTACTGTTTCTCTTTTCCGGTTCACCGGCCCTTACCATGAAAGGCAGCAACAGGCAGATGAGTGCAATTTGAAGGGTTTTTCTCATTTTTTACTCTTTTTACCGGATGAAGAGGCCTGATATACCCTCGCTTCATCCTTATAGTTCTTTGCATCCCCGATGGATTTGAGATATTCCACCAGGTCATTCAGCTGGTCTTTCATCATATCATTGGCCACCCCGTGTTCGTCATTGTCATTGAACCTGGTCCAGATTTCCTCCAGGGTGGCAGCTTTTCCGTCATGCAGGTAGGGGGAAGATTCATAGACATTGTTAAGCTGCGGAACATCAAATAACATGGGATCGTCCGATTCGGACAGTGTTCCCACATCCGCCATCTGGAGATTGGTGAAATTTGGAGGCGGGTGACAGGTATAGCAACGGTTCTCCACAGGTATCTCATTACCGTAATTGTCATAATCCCGGAAAAATATCTCTTTACCACGCTGTTGTGCGGCCGTGAGTTCACCATGCGGATTGAACCTGAGATTGGGTGGGTTCCTGATCCCTGTTACAATAAAGGCAACCAGTGCATCCAGTTCCTTATAACTGAATGCCTCGGTTCTTGTCAGGATGGTAGAGAACCGCATCCCGTCCTGTTTGTATATGGTCTGGTTCTTTCCGTTCCATTTATAGGGGGGGATATCGCCAATATCTCTTAATGTCTGTACATTGGCCAGGTCTCTCCCCATATCTTTTCCGGCCATGTTGTATACCAGTCCGTCTTCGTGGGTATCGGGGTGACATGTATAGCATGCATACTGGTTCTGGAAAGTGTGGCTGGCGTTATTGAACATCTGTCTGCCAAGGCGTGCAGGTGTACGGCGCCCCGGTCCCTCCAGGTCAATGGTGCTCTCAGTCACCAGGCTCCCGGTATTGATCACAGCGATCCGGTCCTGCAACCTTTCTGCCACATAGAGGAGGCTGCCGTCGGGTGAGATGGCCATGCCCTTGGGGTTGGCTCCTGTAGCTATCCGCCCAATCACAAATTTATTACTGATCCCCAGGTAGTTTGCGTAGGTCTTCAGTTCTTCATCTGTGGATGATGCAAGCAGTTCCCTGATCACTTCAAGGTCCAGTACAGAGACCATGTCCACGCCGCCATGGGAAACATAGGCCCTTTTCCCGTCGGGGGAGACCACCACATCGAATGGGTCAGCATAGAAAGCATTGGGTTCATCCAGCAGCAACTGGACCATCCGGCCGTCCGGTTTGCGTTCGATGATCCCGATCCCTTCGGTCATCATCCAGCCCCGCTCAATCTGCACGGCCGGGATCAGGTTTTTTGGACGGATCAGGGTACTGATGGCCAGGTCGCCCGAGGGAGTTACCGTCACATTCTCCATGATATAGGCATTCTTCCACATCTTTCGCTCCGTTACATGCTGGTACCGGGTTTCGGTTACGGTCATCTCGGTTATGGGAGATGTCATATGGGGAACCGGTATGGAACGACGACTGGAAACATAAACCTCATTGCCGTCCGGTGAGATAGCTGCTGAAACCGGGTTGTTCCCTGCTTTGAGCCTTCTTTTCTCCCTGTTGTCTGCCAGGTCGAAAACCGAAATGTCAGAAGAGTAGGAATTAACAACATACAAATTTTTACCGTCCGGATCGAGCACCATGCCCGCCGGCCCGGAACCGCCTCTCAATGTGTCAATGACCCGGTATGATTCCAGGTCGATCAGGTAGATGTTATCGGCCCATTGATTGCTAACATAGGCCATGTTCCTGCTGTTGTCAAGTGTCACAGTGTGTGGTCTTTCACCCACCCCGATCTTTTCTGTCACCCTGCCCTGGCCCAGGTCCACCACCACCAGCTGGTTCGACTCCTGTCCGACTACATAAAGCATATTTCCGTCATCCGACAGCGCCATGTTATAAGGAGAGACATAGGTCTCATGGAACATCCTGGCAATGATGTTATCCTTCTGTGTATAGAGATGACAGGTCCAGCAGCTGAGCGGATGGTCCTTCTCAGCGGTCATATAGTTTACATGTGCTCTTGCAGCACGGTGCCCCAGTATCAATCCGCCGGCAACAATCACTGAAACGGCACCCAGTATGATCATTGGTTTAATCCGTATCATTGCACCCTCTCCTCATTATGGTTTGTTTCCTTTATTATGCTGTATTGCAGATACCACCACAGGCGCTTCTTTGACCGCCAGTGGTTGTATATTGTCAGGGACAAGTTCCGGATCGGCATGGCAGCCCACACATGCACGCCGCTCGTTGGGCCGCAGACTGATCCAGTCGGATGGTCCCCGTATTGTTTCACCTTTGCTGTTCAGCGTTTCAATACGGACAGGTATATCAGCATCCATCTTGATATAGAAAGAACCGTCCGCTTTTACCTCCACCGTGGCCAGCTCTCCTTCCAGCCCGCTGATCCTGATCCTGTCGGCAACCGTATCACCCGTAACAGTGACATGTGACGGAAACATGGAGTGATTGATGTCCTGGGACATCAGCAGGCCTGTTGGATTTTTGGGATTTACAGCACTTGGCAGTATCCTGGGCCTTTCTTCCATGGGAGTCACCGGAACCGGATCGGTAATGTCCTTGCTTCCCGGAAAAAGTAGTTCCGGAGCATTTCCGGAACCCGGAATGATCTCATAGAGCCCATAATGTGCTGCCTCTGAAGGACGGTAGGAGACCAGGCACCTGTTTTGATCAACCGGTGTAACTGCCGCAAATTTGCCGTCAATATGTTGTGAAAGGTTCTCAAAGGTATGCAGGGGACGCCTGTGAAGCACCCTGCAGAGGGCCCCGTTGTTGTTGATGAAATAGATGTACCCCTCTTTTGATTCCTGTGCCTTGCCGGCCGGGTAGCTGGCCGGGGTTCCCCCGAAATATATCTCTGGTTTGGTGCCGTCGGGGCGCATGACCATGAGTACAGGTGTAGTTTGCCCGGGGTATTGCTGAGTGCTGGTATACAACACCCTGCCTTCACCCAGCAGGGAGAGATTCTGATTCTTTTCCGGAGCAAAGGTGATCTGCGTAAGGTCCGATCCGTCCCGGTTACACCTGTATAGCAACCGGACCGGTGCCCCCTTGATCACGGAGGATTTGCTGAACAGCACTGTTCCGTCGGGCAACGGAACCGGACCGGTACAGTTCTCATCCGTGCCGGTCACCTGCAGGGTCGATTTTTTCTGCAGGTCTATCATCCATATCTGCCATGTATCTTCGGCTTCCTTCTTCCCCTGGAAAAAGAGATAGCGCCCGTCATGGGACAGTGCGGGGGAGGAGGCGCTTTGAAATGATCCACTGATCACTTCTGCGGTTTTTCCGGGCTTTTCCGGATCCAGCAGTATCAACTTTGCTCCCTCAACGGATGCTCCTGCTCCATTTGCCAGTTCAACGGCGATGATCTTCCCTTCGAAACTGTTTTTGCTGCACGATACAAGTAACATACTGATCAACCCGGCATAAAAAGCAGGTATCACTATCAAACGTACCATGCGGTATGGTCCACGCGCTCTTTTCATTCTTCTTTTATGGTAATTATCTGGTTTGGCTGGATATCTTCCAGACGCTGGATTTTTCCGGAGGGCCACTTGATCTCAACAAAATTAACCTGTTCGGCATCGCCCAACCCGAAATGCATCCGGTGATCGTTCTGGGAGAGGTATCCGGTGGTACTCCGCCGTACTCCGGTCTGTTCCCTGCCACCGGCGGATATTTTTACCAGGGCACCAATTCCATCCCTGTTGCTTTCGGTCCCCACCAGGTTGAAAGTGATCCAGTTTTGTTCATTCCCACGGTTGTTCCGGAGAAAGACCCCCTGGTCATTCAGGTTTACAATATAACCATCAAGGTCACCATCATTGTCGTAATCTCCGAAACAGGCACCCCTGCCCACCCGTTCTTCCTGGAAATAGGCTCCCAGTTCTCCTGAGATATCCCTGAACTTCTCCCCGTCAATATTTTCAAATAACTGATCCTCCTGTCCGTAGAGGTGTTTTAACTCACCGTTCACTTTGAATATATCCACATCTCCGTCATTGTCATAATCGATAAAGGTCGAGGACCAGCCCACATGCTGCGCGGCAGCCATGGAGATGCCCGAGGGATAGGCCATATCTTTGAATACCCCTCCTCCCTGGTTCTGGTATAAGGAGCAATAGGTATCATCCGACATAAATACATCAATCAGTCCATCCCCGTTGTAATCGGCAAAATCCACCGACATGCTGATGGTGGCCTCACCCGCCTGGTTAAAGGCCATCCCTGTCCTGGTCCCCTGGTCTGTAAAACCCTTTCCTTCCTGGTTGTGATAGATGTTATTGACCATGTGGTCATTGGCTACAAAAATATCCTGCCAGCCATCCCCGTCGAAATCAGCTGATCCAACCCCCATGGCCCTTCCGTCCGGATTAGCTACCCCCATTGCTTCCGTTACATCCTCAAATTTCCCCTCCCCCAGGTTGTGGTAGAGGCGGTCCAGCTGTCCGTCATAGGCCATGGGTCCCGGAAATCCGTCGGGAGCATAAAAGTATCCGTACTCAGGATCGTATGCGATATAATTGCCCACATAGAGGTCCAGAAGGCCGTCATTGTCATAATCGAACCAGACAGCTCCAACGCTGCAATCATTTCCTGCCACACCTGCCTTTTTAGTAATATCTTTAAAGGTGCCGTCACCGTTGTTCCGGTAAAGCACATTAGGTCCGTAATTGGTGATGTAAATATCCGGATAACCATCATTATCCAGATCCCCCACGGTCATGCCCATGCCATAACCACGATCGCCCACACCGGCTCTTTCTGTTACATCCTCAAATGTGCCATCCTGGCGATTCCTGTAAAGGTGGTTTGTGTGGATTTTTTCGTCATGTTCTCCTTCACTGAGATGCTCCGTGTAGGATCCGTTGCTCACATAAAGGTCAATGTAACCGTCCTGGTCATAGTCCAGAAATACAGCTCCCCCGCCCACTGTTTCCACCAGGTTATCCAGGTGATGATCCCCGATAGTATGCCTGAAATCGATACCCAGGTCCGGAGAGATCTTCTGGAAAAAATCACCGTTATCTGCCGGTAAAACGTGCTTTACCGGAGGGGTGGTACTGCCTTTTTTTACCGGGGAGTGACATCCCGGAAGAAGCAGGATGAAAGCGAACACAAATAGGGCTGGTGCAGGTTTCATGGTTATGTGGTTCCTTTAATCAGGCTTTAAATATAATAAAGTTGTAATTTCATTATGCGCCGGATGCAGGAAAAATCAATGTTATAGAATAGCCTCATATTCCGTTTGGGAGCCATCCACAATGCCAACACCCTGCCTGACTGTGCAATAACGATCCGTTCCCGGTCCGGGCCACACCTCCCTGATTCCGTCGGACCAGGTGATCTCCAGGCTGTCGATAACTGCAGTGCTGCCCAGACCGATGTGCATCCTGGGATCGCTGCCGGAGAGATAGGTGGTGGTCCACTGGTTGACAAAAACCCGTTTTTGATTGCCTGTATGAACAGTAACTGTGGCTCCGATGGCAGATGCAGGTCCGTTTCTGCCTTCCAGTGAAAGCCCCAGCCAGTGATTGTTGTTATGCAGGTCATTTCTGAGAAGTGCCGCTGTAGCTTTCAGATCCACGTGGGATACAATGATATCCAGGTCGCCGTCATTATCGAAATCCCAGGTGGCGGCGGCCCGCCCGGAACGCTTTTCGGAGAAATAGGGACCCAGCGACATTCCCACATTGGTGAATCTTCCCGTACCATCGTTTTCCAGCAGCAGCGGGTATTGCAGGATCAGCTCTTCCGCCGTCCCGTTGGCCGAGAAAATATCCAGGTCCCCGTCGTTGTCATAGTCAAAGAGTGCCGAAGCCCATTCTCCTTTTCCCGCGAATGCGGCAGCCACACCGCTCTTTTCCGTAATATCCCCGAATGTCCCGTTCCCCAGGTTACGATAGAGCGCCCCGTATCGCAGGTCCGGGACCAGCAGGTCGATCAGGCCGTCCCCGTCCACATCTCCGATGGCCCCGTGCATGGAACCTGTGGGTTGTCCGTGGCTGTTTACGGCCACACCGATCTCTGTTCCCACATTGTGAAAACTTCCCCCGTCGTTCCGGAACATAAAATTGGCCTGGTGGTCATTGCCCTGGAACAGATCCGGGTCGCCGTCCCGGTCGTAGTCAAATACGGTAAGTCCCATGCATTTGGAATCGGGGTAAAACAGTCCGAGCGATGCCGTGACCTCTTCAAAGCTGCCATCTTCGCGCTGGATGTACATCAGGGAGGGTTGCCCCGCATATTCGGAAGGATGCGGCATCATACCGGGAGTGGCCGGGGAGACATGATCCGGGTCGAAGGCCAGAAAATTCCCGACAAATGCATCCAGCAGCCCATTTTGATCCACATCCCAGAAAGCGACACCCACGCTCCATTTGACAAATCCGTTCAGACTGTCAGGGCCCTGCAACCCCATCTTACCGGTCATATCTGAAAAAGTCCCATCCCCGTTGTTCCGGTAAAATACGTTGGGACCGTAATTAAGGAGATAGAGGTCCTGGTCCCCGTCATTGTCATAATCGATCTGTCCCGCAGCCATGCTCCAGTGCCGGTCATCTATTCCGGCCCTGGCCGCGACCTCCTCAAATGTGCCATCACCCCGGTTATGGTACAACCTGTTTGGTGTATCTTTGAAAACTTTGCCTTCCTCATCGGAGATCCCTTCCAGCCAGGTCCCGTTCATCATATAGAGGTCCATCCATCCATCTCCGTCAAAATCGAGGACCGTTATACCCGAACCACTGCTCTCCAGGATATTCTCATAGGTGTAATCCCCGAAATTGTATGTAAAACCGATCCCCGCCTCCCGGGTGATATCAGTGAATCTACCCTGTAACCGGTTGCACGAGTTGATCATGAAACAACATCCCGTACATAGCGCTATGAACCCCGTACTTATCCTCACAGTCATCATGTTTTTAGCCGGTTCAAATATAATCAAATGGTTCTTTTTGTTATCTTAGCCCCGACCAATTTGTATGATCATGCCGGAGGAAGAAAATGCCAGAAATATTGAACTTCAGCGACATGAGGTTGATGATATGCTGGGCAGGGTTCCCGGCTGGATCACCCGCAACGGAACCATTCTCTTTTTTGTCCTGCTTATTATGTTCCTGTTCGGGAGCTGGGTGTTCAGGTATCCCGATATTAAACGGGCCAGGATCGTGGTCACCTCGGTTAATCCTCCCGCAGATATTGAAGCACGTACCACGGGTAAGATCGTGGGGTTATATGTAGACAATAATGAAAAGGTTAACGCAGGAGAAGTTCTGGCTATGATTGAAAACCCGGCCGCCTATGATGATGTTGTCAGGCTGAAATCGAGCCTGGCATTTCTGGATAGCATCCCCATGGAGATGATAACCGAAGAACTTCCGGAACTGAACAATGCCGACCTGGGGACCATCCAGGGTGACTACTCCCTCTTTTTAAAGGCGTACAGGGATTATATGGAATTCAGGCGCATCGATTATCACCAGCGGAAAATTGAAACGGCACGCACCGAACTAGAGAAACAAAGGGCCTACACCGGAAGCCTTTCTGACCGGGCTACCGTCCAGGAACAGGCCTATGAGCTGGCCTCCAGGCAGTTTAACCGGGATGCCACCCTGTTTGAAGAGGGGGTAATCTCTCCGTCCGACCTGGAAGAGTCGCGTTCGAATATGCTGCTGGAACGCAATAAATATCAGGAGATACTCAGCCTGATCGCTGAAAATAATATCAGTATTGCCAGGACGGAGAACCAGATTGTGGACCTGGAACTAAAACAGCAGGAGGAAGAGTCTGGCATGGTCAATGCGCTGGAAGAGGCTTATAATAATCTGAAGGCATCCATTACCTCCTGGGAGCAGAACTATTTGCTGGTGGCCCCTGTCAGCGGTACAGTTACATTTACCAGGTTCTGGAGTGAAAATCAGAATGTGAAATCGGGAGAGAAGGTCCTTACCATCATACCAGATGAATCGGGCTCGATGGTTGGGCGGATCAGTTTACCCCTGGAGGGAGCCGGCAAAGTAAAGATAGGGCACCAGGTGAATATCCAGTTTGATAACTATCCGCACCTGGAGTATGGAATGGTCAAGGGTTATGTGAGCAACATCTCCAAGGTGCCGGATGATGATTTTTATACGGTCGAAGTGGAGCTGCCTGCCGGACTGCGTACTTTTTATGATATTGAGATCCCGTTCAGCCAGAATATGCAGGGCCAGGCCGAGATCCTTACGGATAAAATGCGGATGTTGAACCGGGTTCTGAACCCGATCCGGTCTGCCATTACCAAACAGACTGAAATGTAACAGATGATATAAAATGTCAAAACTACGTAACGGAATATACGTCGGGATCCCCCTTATATTGATGCTGGCCATTGTTGCGCTGGTATTTATCCCGTTTCGTTCGGACAGCACCCAGGGCAATGATATACAGATTGTGGATGTGGAGGTTGGGGACGTGATCAGTTCTTTTCCGGGCGAAGGGGTTGTGGAACCGCAGAGCGAGGTGATCATTCTGAGTCCGGCATCAAGCATTATCAAGGAAATACTTAAGGAGGCCGGGAGTCATGTGGAAGCGGGCGAGCCCATCATGATCCTGGACCCTTCTCCCATTCAGGCCGAAATCGAAAATATTCATGACCAGCTGGAGGTAAAGCAAAATGCACTCCGGAAGAATCGCCTTAATGCAAGGAGTACAAAAGTGGACCTGGATTATAATGTACAGGTGAAAAACCTGAGAATAGCTTCGCTCCGTTCGGAGCTGGCCGACCAGGAACAATTGCTGAATGTGGGCGGTATTTCTCCGGCAAAATATGAAAAAACCAAGCAGGAACTGGAACTTGCAGAGAAGGACTTGGTCATGCTGAAAGAGAAGAATTCCATTAAGCTGCAGCAACTGGAAGCCGATGAAGAGGGTTTGAGGTTGCAAATCGATATGCAGAAAAAGGTTCTGGCCCTGAAGGAGGAAGCACTTGGTAAAATGATCATCCGGGCCCCTTCAGCGGGAATTATCCTCTCCATCAGGGGCAAGGTGGGAGAAAAGGTCAATACGGACCGGCTGCTTATTGAGATGTCGGATCTGACCAGTTTTAAGATCCAGGGAAAGGTGGAAGACGATTATGCAGAGCAGATAAAGACCGGGACCAGGGTTTATGTTGACCTGGATAACGAGAGCCTGACAGGTGTGATTGGGACGGTCAGTCCTGTGATCCGCGACCGGAAGATCGAATTTGATGTAAACCTGCAGGAGAGTAACTATTATAAGCTAAGGGCGAACATGCATGTGAACCTGGCAATTGTAAAGGCAGAAAGGGACAGCGTACTGCGTATCCCGGCAGGACCGGCCATCGGCCGTGGACACGAACACCAGGTATATGTGTTTTCGGGGGGCCAAATCGTTCCCAGGCAGATCAAGACCGGATTAAAGACTGATGCCTATGTGGAGGTGACTGAAGGTCTGGAAGCGGGGGACCGGGTTATACTTACTGAGATCTCTTCCATTGAGGAACTGGATGAACTGGAGGTACAATGATGCGGATATTGAGCACCCCGGTATCATGGATCGTAATTCTTCAACTGCTTGCTGCTGTGGTAGTTGGCGGACAGGATACAATTATGGTCTCACTGAGCCTGAAGAATGTGGTTGACCTGGCCATCTCCCAGTCATCCGCTGTGAAATATGTACAGAACCGGGATGTGAACTACTACTGGCGCTGGAAGAATCACCAGACCCGGTTTCGCCCCCAACTGACACTTTCGGGAAGCCTTCCTAATTTTGAGAACCAGACCAAACCCATTACCCAGCCCGACGGGAGCATTATCTTTAGCCAGATAACGCAACTGGAGACTGTTGCCCAGCTTGCACTCAGTCAGCCTATCCCGTTACTGGGTGCCACCGTCTATGCTGCTTCGGGCGTGGTGAGGCTTCAGGATTTCAATAACAATACGGTGGGATTTTCCGGTTCTCCGGTCAGCGTCGGTATTACCCAGCCCCTTTTTGCCTATAACTGGATGAAATGGTCACAGCTGACCGAACCGCTGATTTATGAAGAAGCCCAGAAAAGGTTCATTGAAAGTATTGAGGAGATCTCCTTTCGTGCCACCGCCCGTTTCTTCAACTACCTGAAGATCCAGACCAACTATTCACTGGCAGAAAGTAACTTAAAGAACAGTGAGGATAATCTTAAAATAGCCAGGGTAAAGAAGGAACTGGGAAACATTTCTGAAAACGATTTTTCCAGGATCCAGCTTTCGGTCTTCAATGCCCAGAAGGATCTGAACGATGCCAGGATCAACCTGAAGAATGCGGACTATGAACTGAAGAAATACATCGGGCTGGATCAGAGTCAGCAGATCGAGCTGATCATCCCGCTGGATATGGTACTCTGGAATGTTGATCCGGATAAGGCACTGAAAGAGTCCCTGGAGAACCGGAGAGAGACCCCGGAGTTCGAAAGAAGGCTGATCCAGGCAGACAGGGATCTGACGGCAGCCAAGCGGGGTGCGGGTGTGCAGGCAACGCTCAGCATGAATTACGGGGTAACCAACAGTGCTGATAATTTTGGAGGAGTCTATACCAATACCGAGCAACAACAAAATGTGAGACTGGCCCTGAGTGTGCCCATAATGGACTGGGGCCGGTCAGAATCCCGCGTAAAACTCGCAGAGTCAAGGCGGGAACTGGTACTCTATGATGTGGATCAGGACAGGCAGGATTTTGAGCGCCAGGTAGTGGTTCAGGTGGAGAAGTTTAACCTGATCAGGTCCCAGATAGAAACTGCGGAAG
The DNA here is from genome assembly GCA_024763595.1 of Bacteroidales bacterium. GTDB lineage: Bacteria > Bacteroidota > Bacteroidia > Bacteroidales. Next base: position 15,790 of record JANTFK010000024.1, read on the forward strand.
CAGCCGATAAGGTGGCGGCGGAGGGCTATCTGATCGCACTGAAAAAGTTCCAGAACGGGGAGATCAGTATTACGGACCTGAATATTTCCCTGGCGGAACGGGAAAAAGCCAAACGGGATTATATCCGCTCCATCGAGAACTACTGGATATCCTATTTTCAACTGAGGGAGATGACACTCTATGATTTTGAGTTCGACAAGAAAATATATTACACCAATCCTATGTTAACTGCTGAATAGTCAGCACAAATGCATTTACCTATGAAAAGAATATACCTTCTGTTACTGACCATCATGACA
>JANTFK010000025.1 GCA_024763595.1 Bacteroidales bacterium
TGGTTGGCCCTCAGAATAAGGTCGTTCCGTAATAACACCAGTCGTTTGATCACATCATCAAATTTATCTTCAGAGAGTTCCGGAGAGTAGTGACGGTACGAGAAACACTCCTGTAACAGATCAAATGCAAGCCTGTTGATATCCTTCTTTAAAAGCCTGATGCTAGCCATGTTGATTGTACTTTGTAATACTCAAAAGTAACGATTATTTTAATTGCCTGTAATAAATAAACGCATGATCCTCCAATAACTCCGGATGAAACACCCTGATCAGGTCCGCAATTACCAGGTCGGGGCGCACACTGCCCGATTCCCAGTAATCGTTCCCGCCTGAAGGGGTTAAGCGCCTGTTATTATTGAATACCATACCCTTCTTAAGCACCGGTAGATCCGCAAACCGCTCCTCAAACCGGATCAGTTCCTCCAGGGATGTGGCTGCCCCGGGATTGATCCAGATCTGCGCTTCCACGGCCCGTGCATACACCGATTCCAGGTCCAGCGGAATTGCCTGGGCAGAACGGTTTTCACGCCAGAGATAATCACCACCTGCATCGTTGATCAATTTTGCAGCATAACTTTTCCCTCCGGCCACATACCAGGTATCTTTCCATGGCAATCCGGTCATTACCAGTGGTCTCTCCGCCGTCCCGTGAACCATGTCACACATCGCCCTGTATGATGAATCGATTCCGGAGAAAAAACGGTCGGCCTGCTTCTCCAGCCCGTAGAACATTGAAAAGAACCTGATCCACTCTGCCTTTCCAAGGGGGTACGGCTCCAGGTAGTCCCCACAAAATACCACAGGAATTCCCAATTCCGTCAATTTTTCCGATACGGCCCTTTCGCTCCCCTCCACCCCGTACATGAAAAGCACATCGGGGTCAAGCCGGACAATGGTTTCATAGTTCAGTCCCTGATCATATCCCACATCCGTTATCATGCCCGAATCGATTCTGCTCCTCAGAGCGGGGGCATAGATAAACCCGGTTCCCGACGCCCCCACAATGGATGATCCTGCACCGAGCTGGTGCAGCATGGCCACATGGGTTGTGGAGAGGGTAATGGCCCGCTTCACAGGAACCCTGATGACCTGTAAATGGTCCAGTGAGTCAGGTACCTCTGCGCTACCGTTGACCAGTACATAGGAAAAAGTGACCCCCCGGCTGTTTTGCCAGGGATTAAAAACCCGGACGATCCTGTAGCCATCCCGCTCAAGCACATCGAACCCGGTTGCATAATGCGTGAATGACCCGTCTTCCTTCCGGTCATATGCTGTTTCAGGATGTGCAGCATATTTACATCCGGTCAATAACAGAAAGACCACTATCCAGCCACAGCCTCTTTTCATCGTACAATCATGAGTTTTAGCACCTCCTGTGCCGTACCTGAACCTATTTTAACCATGTAGACGCCCGGAGCAAGGTGACCGGCGGGAATCTGGGTCCGTCCCCCGGGATCCAGGTTCCCCGAGATCTGCAATAATCCCGAAAGGTTATACACTGCAAAGTTACAGGGCGTTTCAGGAAGCTGCAGAGAAGTAATGAAGAGCAGCTGATCGGCCGGATTGGGATAGAGTGCAAAACGGTTTCCCCTGACAGGCAGGAGTTGGTCCGAATGAACGGGCAGATATCCTCCAAGATAATAAACACCGGAATTCAAAGGATCCAGCCACGGCGCCAGGGGACTTTCACCAGGATAGTCCCAAGCCATGCCCAGCCGGGTAAAATAGTCATCGTAATTAGAGGTCTTGCTATAGATGATCCGGTCATTCTCCGCATCATATCCGATGGAATCACCGCACGAAGCCTGTCCGCCGGTCAGTGTGCCAATCACCTTCTGATCGGCGTTAAAGAGGGGACAGCCCGATGATCCCCCTTCTGTACTACCCACATCCCATTCCCTGATCCACCAGAATGAGAAATAGTGATAATCATCGAGATCCGAATAGGGCACATCCCCCGGCTGTACCGGTTTTGATGGTGCCTCAAAATCAAAAGAGATCTTTTTCACATCCCCGTAAGGGTGATGGATCGTTGTGGTTCCCGTGGTCTGGAAATCACTACGGTCCCATCCGGCATAATAGACATCAAATTCATCGGAAGGAACCAGGGAGAGCCTTACAAGGCTGAAATCCAGGCTATCTCCCACGGCCATGGTATCACATCCCGCTATGGACATATCCAGGGGACCATCCCCCCCGAAACAGGAGGGACTTTCGTAATTGAACTGGAAAAGAGAGCGGTCGGCATAGTAAGGTTTATTGATACAGTGTTCTGCTGTCAGGACATAGGGTGTGCCGTCATAGGCACTGTTATTGATCAGCACACCGGTGCAATACTGTGTGGTGGTAAAGATCCTGACAACCGACCGTTTTGTATATGTCCACGCTTCCCCCTCCTGACAATTTACATCAATCTCACAGGCCTGGGAACAGCCGAATTCCCCGGCCGGACAATTGTTAGCTAATTGCGCAGGATCCAGGAACGCATGAGACAGCGACTCGATGTGAAACTCCCCGAAATCCATCATACCGGAAGGAACCTGCATTTCGATGATTAGTTCATCTCCCGGGATATGCCCGACAGGCAGGATCTCCGAATCTTTATTGTTTCCATTGGTGTAAGCACCACGCACATGTGTCATCCCGGGATCAAATACAAAAACCTTCACACCCTTTTCCAGCCTGTAGGGGTTAAATACAACTCCCAGTGAAAGTGCTCCCGGTGATATAACATGGACCCTCCAGATGCGATATCTGTCCGTAGTGGTCCAGCTGCCCTGGGTTTCAGGAGAGAGATCCACCTCTCTTTCCAGGGCAAATACAAAGGGTTTCAGGAGATCTCCTGCATTTGTAAGTAATGCTGCTTCCACCTCAAGCGGATCAACGGGAGGTAACAGATAGATCGCATCAGCAGCCTTCATCTGCCTCACATCTCCCATGGGTCTTCCGGGAAATTGCAGCTGACACTGCACAGCAATATTCCCTGTCCACAACAGTGAGCCTGCCAGAACCAGCCTGAGGAACTTCTGTAATGTCATGCTGCGTTGATAAAATGATCTTGATGCGCCTAAAAGTAGAGAATAAAAGCTAAAGGAGAAATATTTTTTACTTTTGTTTACATGGAGCTACAGATGACACCGGAGCAGGCAGGATCCAGGATTGAGGCACTCAGAAAGATCCTTCATCAACATAATTATAACTACTATGTCCGCTCGGAACCCACCGTTTCAGACCTTCAATATGACATGTTACTCAAAGAGTTACAGGATCTCGAAAAAGCATTCCCCCAGTTTGACGATGAAAACTCACCCTCACGCAGGGTGGGCAGTGACCTGAATGTGGAGTTTGAATCTTTCATGCACCGATACCCCATGCTGTCGCTTGGGAATACATACAACAGGGAAGAACTGGAAGAATTCGACCAGCGTGTCAGAAAGGTGACAGGGGATGATGTAAATTACTACTGTGAGTTAAAATATGACGGTGTGGCTGTGTCCCTGACCTATACCCGGGGAGCGCTTACCAGGGCCCTTACCAGGGGGGACGGTACCAGGGGGGATGATGTTACCAGGAATATCAGGACCATCCGGAGTATTCCGCTGCAAATGCAGGGAACAGGATATCCTGCTGAATTTGAGATCAGGGGCGAGGTGATCCTTCCGGTGGAGCAATTTAAACAAATGAACCGTGAACGGGTTGCGCGGGGTGAGCCTGCTTTTGCCAATCCCAGGAACGCTGCTGCCGGAACACTGAAAATGCAAAACTCATCGCTGGTTGCCCAACGGCCGCTGGATTGCCTGTTCTATTATATCCCGGGTGAACAGAATCTTTTTCATACCCAGCATGAAAGTCTGGAAAGCGCACGGAAATGGGGTTTTAAAATCCCTGCCTATAACAGGCTGGCCCGTTCGCTACCGGAAGTTTATAATTATATTACGCACTGGGAATCGGCCCGGGATCAACTCCCATTTGAAATAGACGGGGTGGTTATTAAGGTTGATTCTTTCCGGCAGCAACGGCAGCTGGGGTTCACTGCCAAAGAACCGCGCTGGGCCATTTCATACAAGTTCCGTGCAGAACAGGCGATCTCCAGGATCACCGGGATCGATTTCCAGGTGGGACGGACAGGTGCTGTGACGCCGGTAGCCAACCTGGAACCTGTCCGGCTGGCAGGTACTACAGTGAAGCGGGCCTCGTTGCACAATGCAGATCAGATCACGCAGCTGGACGTAAGGATCGGCGACCATGTCTATGTGGAGAAAGGTGGTGAAATCATCCCCAAAATTGTGGGCGTGGCCAGGGAAAAGCGGAAAGATGGATGTGAACCGTTCCATTTTATAACGGAATGTCCAGAATGTGGTACCAGGCTGGTGCGAAGAGAGGATGAAGCTGCGCATTATTGCCCCAATCGCACCGGTTGCCCTCCCCAGATCAAAGGAAGGATCGAACACTTTATCAGCAGGAAAGCCATGGATATCAATGCAGCAGAGGCAACCATTGACCAGCTTTTCAGGGAAGGGCTTGTTATGGATGCTGCGGATCTCTACAGCCTGGAGTATGACAGCCTGGTCCGCCTGGAACGGTTCGGAGAAAAATCGGCCCAAAACCTGCTGGATAGTATCGAAGCTTCCAAACAGGTCCCCTTTCACCGTGTTCTTTATGCACTGGGGATCCGGTATGTAGGCGAAATAGTAGCCCGTAAGCTGGCAGAAGCCTTCCTGAATATGGATAAGCTGATGGCAGCGAACCGGGAGAGCCTGGAAGCGGTTGATGAGATCGGGGAAAGGATATCCGAATCCGTAACGGAATACTTTCAAGATCCGTTGAACATGAAACTTATACAACGCCTCCGGGATCATGGTGTACAAATGGCTGCAGAAGAGAGTCCCGCCGGTAAAAGTGACCTGCTGGCAGGAAAGACGATCGTCATTTCAGGGGTTTTTATAAAACATACCAGGGAGGAACTGAAAGAACTGATCGGGCAACACGGTGGTAAAAACAGCGGTTCGGTCAGTGCCAGAACAGATTATATTCTTGCAGGGGAAAACATGGGACCGGGCAAATACGCAAAAGCAGCTAAACTGGGTATACCGATCATTTCTGAGGATGAGTTCCTCGCTATCATATCCCCCGTATAACCAATTTAATTGTATTTTTGTCTTTGCATGGCCGGATTAAAGGAGATCATAGGGAAAAAAGTGCTCAAAAAGAAGTTGAAATCTTTTCAACGTGAAATCCACGTGCATAATTTTGAAACTGCCCGATCGGCCGTGATTCTTTTTGATACTGAAAATCCAGGTGATTTCCAGGCTATTAAGGCATTTGGAGAGTTCCTTAAGCAGAAAGGGATCCAGTCCAGCGCCTTCGGGTATGTACGGCAAAAAGAGATACCTGCCGAGATGCTTTTCTGGAAAAACTTCTCTTTCATTACTAAAAACGACCTGAACTGGCACCTGAAACCAACCGGCGAGGTGGCTGAAGCTTTTTTTGCCATGGAACCGGATATGTTGATTGATTTTACGGCGGACCTTCCACTGGAACTGCAATACCTTGTTCAGCTTTCGCCTGCGAAATTCAAGATCAGCAGGTTTACTGAACAGGAGAATGACTACGATTTAATGATCAATCTGACTGAACGGTCCGATACAGCATATCTGGTAGAACAGATCAAACATTATCTATCCATATTAACCCCAATGTCACCAACAGAAACATGAACAACAAACAGCTATTCAGGGGAAGTGGTGTTGCCATGGTGACCCCGTTCAGCCAAAACGGAAATATTGATTATCACAGGCTCACCGAACATACCGAACGATTAATTCAGAACGGGATGAACTACCTGGTGGTGCTGGGTACAACAGCCGAAACCCCCACCCTTACGGATCAGGAGATGACGGGGATAATCCGCTGCGTGGCAGATGCATGCAGTGGCCGTGTTCCCGTTTTATGCGGTGCAGGGGGAAACGATACCAGGAAGGTAATTGATAAGATAAAAAAACTCGGAAAGGAACAGATTGACGGGATATTGAGTGTCGCTCCCTATTATAATAAACCGTCTCAGGAAGGAATGTATCAGCACTTTGCTGCCATAGCTGCTGTATCGGACCTTCCCGTTGTATTATATAACGTTCCGGGCAGGACAGCCTCGAATATAAGTGCGGAAACCACACTGCGCCTGGCCCACGATTTTCAGGGAAGCATTGTGGCAACCAAAGAGGCTTCCGGAGATCTGTTGCAGATCATGGAGATCATTGATAACCGTCCTGACGGTTTCCTGGTGTTATCGGGTGATGATGCCTTTACATTTCCACTGATTACAGCAGGTGGCGAAGGGGTGATCAGCGTGATTGGCAATGCATACCCGGCCCAGTTATCGACCATGGTCGATGCGCTGCTTACCGGCGATATGGTAAAGTCCAGGGAGCTGTTCTACAGGTTACTTCCCATGGTAAAGGCTATCTTTCATGAGGGAAACCCTGCCGGTGTAAAAGCTGTCATGAAGATCCGGGGATGGATCGAAAATGTGTTACGTCTTCCGTTAATCCCGGTTTCTCACAGCCTTTACCAGGAACTCATCCGGCTCGACAGGGAACTGCACTGACAGGAATTATCCGGCTGCCCCGGGCCGCCCATGACAGTTTTTATATTTTTTGCCGCTCCCGCAGGGACATGGATCATTACGGCCTACTTTTTTCTCAACCCTGACCGGTTGTTGTACGCGTGAACGACCATCGGCTGTTTTTCCTCCACCGGATGGATCATTATAACCGGGAACCTCATCCTTATTAGCTTCGAACTTACTGAGGTCCATCCTCTTGGGTGCTTCAGCTCTTTTTACACTTTCAGGATCACGCAGGGGTATATGGGCTTTCATCAGGGTAGATACCACATCGCGGTTCACCTTTTCGATCATGGCGGAGAAGAGCTCAAAAGCTTCGAATTTATAGATCAGTAACGGATCCTTCTGTTCATACTGCGCATTTCTCACCGACTGGCGCAGATCGTCCAGTTCCCTGAGGTGCTCCTGCCATGACTGGTCGATAGAAGCCAGGATAATGCTCTTCTCGTACGACCTGACAAGCTCCTCCCCCCCCGAGTTATAGCACGCTTCCAGGTTTGCCAGCACCTGAAATACGCGTGTTCCGTCGGAAACCGGGACCACAATATTTTCATAGACCTGTCGCTGGTGTTCGTATACCTGATTGATTACCGGCATGGCCTGCTCAGAAATACTCTCCTGTTTCCGCTTATAGGCATCCAGGAGGATCTCATAGATCCGGTCCACCAGTTCCTCGCTGTTCAGTTGTTTGAATACATCTTCAGTGACCGGCGATTCAATGGACAGAAAACGAATCAGTTCCAGTGTAAATCCTTCAAAATCCCCGCTGGAATAGAAACTATTCACGATACTCTCGGTCACATCGAACATCATATTCGCAATATCGAGACCAATACGCTCTCCAAACAGAGCATGCTTTCTCCGTTTGTAGATCACCTCGCGTTGTGCATTCATCACATCATCATACTCAAGGAGGTTCTTCCGGATCCCGAAATTGTTCTCCTCCACCTTTTTCTGTGCACGTTCAATGGATTTGGTGATCATGGAGTGCTGGATAACCTCCCCCTCTTTCAATCCCAGTTTATCCATCATTCCGGCAATCCTTTCCGACCCGAAAAGGCGCATCAGGTCATCTTCCAGCGAGACGTAAAACTGCGATGAACCAGGGTCCCCCTGCCTTCCGGAACGTCCCCGGAGCTGGCGGTCCACACGCCTCGAATCATGTCGTTCCGTACCGATAATTGCCAGTCCCCCTGCCTTTTTCACCTCATCCGTTAACTTGATATCCGTTCCGCGGCCCGCCATATTGGTGGCGATGGTAACAGTTCCCGATTTTCCGGCCTGGGCCACCACTTCAGCTTCACGCTGATGCAATTTTGCATTCAGTACATTATGTTTTATTCTCCGGATATTAAGCATTTTGGATAACAGCTCCGAGACTTCCACTGTGGTGGTTCCCACCAGGGCAGGTCTCCCCTCCCTGTTCAGCTTCACCAGTTCATCGATTACGGAATTGTACTTTTCCCGTTTGGTTTTATATACAAGGTCCTCCCTGTCATCCCGGATAATGGGCCGGTTGGTTGGAATGACCATAACATCAAGCTTGTAAATATCCCAGAACTCTCCCGCTTCAGTTTCAGCGGTTCCGGTCATACCGGCCAGTTTATGATACATCCTGAAGTAATTCTGGAGGGTGATGGTAGCCCAGGTTTGGGTGGCGGCTTCCACCGTGACATGTTCCTTGGCTTCAATGGCCTGGTGCAACCCGTCGCTGTACCTTCTCCCCTCCATGATCCTGCCGGTCTGCTCATCCACAATCTTCACCTTGTTATCTATCACCACATACTCCACCTCCTTTTCAAACATGGCATACGCTTTCAGGAGCTGGTTCACCGTATGGATCCGTTCCGACTTGACCGCATAGTCCTGCAACATTTTATCCTTCATCTCCAGCTTCTTCCGCTCAGGCAGATCGGATTTTTCAATTTCCGCCACTTCACTGCCAATATCAGGCAGGATGAAAAAATCAGGGTCATCCGAAGTTCCGGTGATCAGGTCAATGCCTTTTTCGGTCAGTTCGACTGCGTGCAGCTTCTCCTCAATGATAAAGTAAAGATCATCGGTAACCAGGTGCATATTCTTGGACTGCTCCTGCATATAGTGATTCTCCGTTTTAAGCATCAGGGATTTGTTGCCCTCCTCACTTAGCAATTTGATCAATGGCTTGTATTTCGGATAACCTTTGTATGCCTGCAGCAGCTTGAATCCGGCTTTTTCACTATTCTCTTCGGCCAGGTATTTACGCGCTTCCGAAAAAATGGATGTTACAAGCTGCCGCTGGGCGTTGACCAGGCGTTCCACCTTCGGCTTGTACTCTTCAAACTCCTGATTCTCCCCTTTGGGGACAGGGCCGGATATGATAAGGGGTGTCCTGGCATCATCTATCAGGACCGAATCGACCTCGTCCACAATGGCATAATTATGTTTTCGCTGCACCAGTTCACCCGGTAAATGCGCCATATTGTCCCGCAGGTAGTCAAAGCCAAATTCGTTGTTGGTCCCGAAAGTAATATCACAGTTGTATGCCTTCCTCCTGGCATCTGAATTGGGTTGATGTTTGTCGATACAATCCACCGTGAGCCCGTGAAACTCATAGATGGGACCCATCCATTCCGAATCCCGCTTGGCCAGGTAGTCATTGACAGTGACCAGATGCACACCTTTGCCGGTAAGTGCATTGAGAAAAACCGGCAGCGTGGCCACCAGCGTTTTTCCTTCACCTGTGGCCATTTCGGCGATCTTCCCCTTGTGCAGGGCAACACCTCCGATCAGCTGTACATCATAATGCACCATGTCCCAGGTGATCTCGTTCCCTCCGGCCATCCATCTGTTTTTCCAGATGGCTGTTTCCCCCTTGACTTCAACATATTCGCCGGAAGCGGCCAGGGTCCGGTCATATTCCAGGGTGGATACTTCCAGTGTTTCATTCTCTTTGAACCTCCTGGCCGTATCCCTGATCACAGCAAAAGCCTCGGGCAGAATCTCATCGAGCACCTTCTCAAATTTTGCATCAATCTCCTCATCCAGCCTGTCGATCTCTTTGTAGATCGATTCCTTCTCCGTTACATCCACATCAGGATCCTCGGCCTTCCGCTTCAACTCCTCCATGGCAGATTTTTCTTCAGCTACGTATTCCGCCACCCTTTTCTTCAGCGCGGAGGAACGTTCACGCAACTCATCATTGGAGAGCTCATGCATGGTACTGTAGGCAGCTTTGATCTGCTCCACAAAAGGCATCACCTCACGCATATCCCTGTCGGCTTTATTGCCCAGGAACTTTCCTATTATCTTGCCAATATCCATGATCCGATGTGCATTAACCTGTTTTTACCGCTTATGCTGTTGTGCCTGCCTGACCGGTCCCGCGCATGGAGAGGATATCCCTGTCAAACATATAGAGGTTGTGTTTACCCAGCAGCCTCAGTTTATCAATAATGGCCCTGACTGCAGCCTCCTCTTCGACCTGTTCGGTGACATACCACTGAAGCCAGCTCTGGGTCGTAAAATCATTTTCGGCGATGCAAACGGCTATGATCTCATTGAACGATCCGGTAATGAATTTCTCATGTTCCAGTACCTTGTCGAACAACTCAAACACATCCCCGAACTCGGCCGGCGGAGTTTCAATGCCCGGAATAACAGCCTTTCCCTCTCTTTCATTTACATATCTCACCAGCTTCAGCATATGCATCCGTTCCTCTTCGGTTTGTGCATAGAGCCAGCCCGATACGCCTTCATAACCCTGGGCCTCCGCCCAAGAAGCCATGGAGAGATACAACTGGGAAGAGTAGTCTTCCCTCAGTATCTGACGATTCAGAATTTCTTCAACTTTCTTTGGTAACATAATAGTTATATAGATTGGTGAATTTCTAAGTTCACATATTTTCAATGATGGCTGTACCAAACTCAGAGCATTTCAGCTCAATGGGGTCATCCATCAGCCTGGCAAAATCATAGGTTACCCGCTTTTGCATAATGGCTTCCTGCAATCCTTTAATGATCAGTTCTGCAGCTTCGGCCCAGTCCATATATTGGAGCATCATCACACCCGACAAAATCAGAGATCCCGGGTTCACCTTGTCCAGTCCTGCATACTTGGGAGCGGTACCATGGGTTGCCTCGAAAATAGCATGTCCTGTTTCATAATTGATATTGGCCCCGGGAGCAATACCAATACCTCCCACGATGGCAGCAAGGGCATCGGAGATGTAGTCCCCGTTCAGGTTCATGGTGGCGATCACTGAATATTCAGCAGGCCTGGTCAGTATCTGTTGCTGGAACGCATCGGCAATGACATCTTTGACCAGGATCTTCCCTGCTTTCAAGGCCGATTCCTGTGCTTCATTGGCTTTCTGTTTGCCTTCCTTCTCTGCAATGCGGTCATACTGGTTCCAGGTAAATACATGGTCGCCAAACTCCTTCTCAGCCAGTTCATATCCCCATTGCTTAAACTGACCCTCGGTGAACTTCATGATTTTTCCTTTATGCACCAGGGTTACTGAAGGTAAATTGTTTCTGAAAGCATATTGAATGGCAGCTCTTACCAGGCGGGAAGTACCCTCCTTTGAGACAGGTTTTATCCCTATGGATGTTGTTTCAGGAAAACGCATGGTAGTCACACCCATCTCCTCCAGCAGGAACTTCTTCAACTTCTCTCCCTCTTCGGTACCTGTCATCCATTCAATCCCCGCATAGATATCTTCCGAATTTTCCCTGAAAATCACCATATCGGTTCTGGTGGGATCCTTGACGGGCGAAGGGACACCTTTATAATACCTGACAGGTCTCAGGCAAACATAAAGATCGAGAATCTGTCTCAGTGCCACATTAAGTGACCTGATACCCCCCCCTACCGGTGTGGTCAGGGGACCCTTGATGGCCACCAGGTATTCATGAATGGTATCGAGGGTCTCCTCCGGGAGCCATTTCCCTGTCTCCTGATATGCTTTTTCACCTGCGAGCACCTCTTTCCACACTATTTTTCTCTTCCCCTGGTAAGCTTTCTCCACTGCTGCATCAAATACCCTGACTGATGCGGCCCAGATATCAGGGCCCGTCCCGTCGCCTTCAATAAAAGGTACAACGGGAAAATCTGGAACTGTTATCTTTCCATACTGATTGGTAATTTTTGCTCCGGTCAAAATAATGCTTAACTGTTTAACGTAATGATTGATGAAATTTTGTCCAAAATTATAAAAAAATGATTGCCTCCATGATAAAATCGAATTTAAGACTCCGGGAAGAGACTGGCAAACAATTCAACAACCTCTTTCCTGGAAAGTTCGAAACGAATGTAGCGCCGCTTCCCGGCAGGAATTACACATGTTTCATTGTTGCCCTGAAGTGCCATTTCCTTACCCGGCTCTTCAAAGAGGGTTATTTTATCACGCCCGACCGGTAACACCAGGTTACCATTCCCGGTCGTGTGCCAGTAGACAACCCATGGTTGTTGCCCGCGTGTAAAGATAAATGCACGTATGTTACCCGTTCCTTCACCCTCGGATAAGATCTGGCAGGGTTGCAGTTCATACTCCCCTTTTTCATTCACGAGCAATATGTGTTCCTGGCCGGGATCCTGAAGCATACGTTTCTGTTCAACGGTAAGGAAGCCGGATGCACGCACCTCCTCCCACCTGCGTATGACTTCCAGGTTATCGGCATTCCTGGGATGATTTCTGAATTGTTCGAGCTCCCCGATCAGGGATATCACCGAATTCCACCCTGCTGCCCGGCTGGTAACATATTCAATCATATCAGGTTGCGTTCCCATTGTATTGTCTCCCGGAGCCACATACCCTATCCAGCCAAAGTCAATGGAAGTGAAATCATCTGAGACATGCGCTATCTCCGCCAGTGGATGCTTACGGGTAGCTTCTTTCATCACTTCCGGTGGAAAGATATCAAATGCATTGCCACGGGTAATGATATGCCAGCTGAAGTGTGATTTCAATGCTCCTTCAGAAAAAACAGGTTTGGTAATCAATGCATGATGTACTGCCAGCTGTGCACGGGATACATTGTACCAGAATGGGGGAGGTACATCCTCCGCTCCATCATAATAGATAAATTTAAAGCCCGCCTCTTCAATAATGCCGGCCAGTCGCGCGGCAACCTCTTCCTGAATATCCGTTTGCTGGTTAAACCGCACAAAGATGGGCCAGGTATCAACATCGAGCAACCCGATCAGGTCCCCGGACTCGCGTGCGACAGTGGTTGTGTTAAGGGCCCCTCTTGCGCAATTCAGGAACTGATAAGGCGGGGAGGTGGTATAGTCCTCATAAGCAACCAACTCCCTGCCGATCTTTAACAAACGCCTGCCCTCATCCAGGGTGATGCCTTCCGGGTTCTCTTCAACGGTAATGGTGGCAGAATGCCTGTCAATATCTTCTGCAAGTGTAAATACCCGCCTCAGGTTCAGCCTGTTATCCGGAACCGGCGTAACATATGGATCATTCTTCTGGGCTTTGGAGTAGTGGATGTGAAATCCGGGGATCATGCCGGCCCGCTCAATCTTTCCGGTGATCTCCTTCAGGTCTGCCATTCCATTGGGAAACTCCTTACGCCACGGGAAATGGCCCATGGACCGGGCAAAATCGGGATAATAAATAACCATCTGCCTGAAACCGCCCTGCCTGGCATAGGCAATGTGCTCATCAATATTGTTAACCGTCACGTTGCGCAGTTCATAATAGGAATACTTATAGGCTTCACTTCTCCTGCTCTCAACCCCCAGGGGTAACCCATAATCGCGTTCCACACGGTCAATGTGATCCAGCAGCTGTTCTTTTTCCGAAACGATCAGTGCGGCACTGGCTTTTTCCAGTCGTATGCTGCCCGTAGCGCTGGCGTGAAATAATTTATATCCATCCAAATCTGTGGCATCGATCCTGGTATAGGGAACTGTGGCCAAGAGATTGATGGCCAGTTTCTCATCCCACGATACATTCAGCCATTCGCCAAAATGTGCCCTGTCCCGCACGGGTAATTGCAGCAGTGTAAACTCATCCACAGGGGTCCTGCGTTTAACACCGAATTCGGCCATATGATACTGTAACTCCTTCAGGGTGAACCCGATGTAGTCCTCTGTAATTGTCAGGCCCACGATAGCCTGATAATCAATAAGTTCAAACCCAATCACCAGATCATTCCCAACCCTGTATACCGTATCTGCCCCAAATGTTTTGGCTTTGGCCGGGTAAGCCAGCATCAGCTCATTGTCATAGGGTCTTTTCTGGGTAATGGCAAAAGCGGGCTTGCGCACATCCTGCATCAAACACTCTTCGCCACTTGCCTTGTGAATCAGGCTCCGTGCTGTCCCGTCACTGGCAATGACCAGCCGCATGGTTTTGTTCTCAATGGTAATGTCCGGTCCTGACCGCTTCTCAAGCGTACTCCTGCACCCCAACAGATTCAGGGTTAGCCACATGATGAAAAGATACCGGATAATCCTGTAAGGACTCATAACGGTCCGGCTGGTACTCATGATAATTTTGTGGTAGTTCATAACTGAGAGATTTATTCCATCATACCGGGCTTGTGCCTGAAAGCCCTGGAGTTATCCATATAATCATCCAACAGGGTAATCTCAAACTCCCTGACCATTTCCTCTACGGAAAGCGTCTCATCTTCACTGGTCAGCAACACTGAACCAATCCTGCCGGGATCTGATATGGTCACCGCCCCCCCGTATTTCTTTTTCAGTGCGCTTAATTTCTCCCAGTTAAAATCGAGATGGGCCAGGCAATAATCCAGGTTGACTGTGGCCACCGTAAAATCGAAATAGTTTGTGGATGTGGCCACCACACGTCCCATGGGATCACGAATTTCTGAAGGGAGGTCCCTGCTGCTCACCGCGGAAACAAAATAGGACCTGCAGGAATATGCCCAGCCGGCCTGTACCAGCCCGCCATGATACATGGAGGGAAAGAGCATGATATCGGGTTGCTGCGCAGCGTAGCGCATACGCAGCTCGTCAAAGTTAAGATCAAAACAGATGGCACACCCTACCGTACCGAAATCACACTGAAAAACAGGGGCTTCGGTTCCGGCCTTAATGCCCGCTTCCATCTCGTTGATTACAGGAAAATTCTTATTGTATACACCTGCTATGTTCCCTTCCCTGTCCAGCAGGATACAGGAGTTCCTCCAGCTTTTATCGTCCATCTGACGTATGGTGCCAAAGGCAATATAACAGTGATGCTTGCTGGCCACGCCGGAAAAATAATCGGTTATCTGTTTACCTCGGGTCCTGAAAAAACGGAACCGCATCTCCTCATCCAATCCTGCCGGACGGTCACACGCTTCCGGCAGCACGATCAGATCCGGATGATCGGGCAGCACCTGGGCCAGCTCCTTTTCCCAGAAGGCGATCATCTGTTCCACAAGGAGCTGAGGTTCCTGGCTGAGGTCCAGATGAGGCGGAACCGCCCCAATGGTCGCGATCTTAACATGGTTGGCCCCCCGTAGGCTGAGAGGTATCAAGAGGAAAAGGATCATTCCGGATAAGAATGTAACACGAAGTAATTTTTGCATTGCTTTCATTCTGATCGTATCTAAGGTGTACTCATTGTTTGTCATCAATCATCAAAATCAAGATTGAAACGGGTTTTGAATTTCCCCAGTTCGGGGTTTTGTTTGATCATGAAATCCAGTTTATCCTGCTCTGTATAGATTTTTCTCCCGTTCTGCATGGTTGCTTTCACATCGGTGATGATCTCAAATGCATCCATTCCGGTTGCTCGCTGAATAAAGCGGAAAAGATCCGGTTTAATATGCTTTACAAAATGATCGCGCTGGGCCTCACTGTTCAGGCGCACCTTCACCGATCCGTCATCCTGAACCACAGGAGGGTTGTTAACCAGGGTGCTGTAAATGCGCGGCCTGCTCTTCTCCTGTGCTGCTGCAAATTCCTCCCACGCATGGAGGATACTTTCCATATCCACCTTCCGGTCTGTGGAAGGAGGTTTCCCGTGCCCGGCCTCTTCGGATCTATCTGAAACAGTCTGCGGACGCTCCGACGGGAGATCGTCCTTCAATGAATCCCTGATCGAAATAGAGGATCTCCTGACCACCCTGCTGTTGCCATTGGGATGCACTACATCGACAGGGGGGGGTGCCACTTCATCAGATGGGAGTGGCTCGTTTCCAGGAGAATGTGGGCCTGCATCAGATGAGGGTGGCTCGTCGTTTGTGATATTTGCTCCATCCTTAGATACGGGTATTTTATCTGCTGACCGGTGCGATCCGCTTTCTTTTTCGGACGCCCGGTTCTCCTCAGGCTCCGTTACTGATTTTTTTTTTTGCACCTCGGTCAGGCGTGCCAGTTTTACAAGTGCCAGTTCAATGGTTAACCGCTGGTTCCTGCTGGATCGAAACGCTATATCTGCCTGGTTACAGATTTCCAGACCTTCATATAAAAATGGAAGCGGAACATCCGCTGACTGAGAAAG
>JANTFK010000026.1 GCA_024763595.1 Bacteroidales bacterium
GAAGATCAACTCACTCTATGCATTTGCCACCGTGGGACTGAAGAACTTCCTCTATCTGGATGTGACGGCCAGGAATGACTGGTCCTCCACCCTGCCATCGAACAACTGGTCCTACTTCTATCCTTCAGTGGGATTGACCTGGCTCATTACGGACATGCTGGAGAACACTCCGGAATTCCTGACCTTTGCCAAGGTGCGTGCCAGTTATGCAGAGGTGGGTAACGATACCAGTCCCTATGCCATTCATAATACCTACGGTTTCGGCGCAGGCGGCGTTCTGGGTTATGCTTATAGAAGCGGAAGACTTGCAGCTACGGACCTGCTACCTGAAAATACCAAATCAACTGAACTGGGTTTTGATTTAAGGTTCTTCCAGAACCGGGTGGGTATTGACTTTACCTGGTACAAATCCAACACCTTCAATCAGCTGCTCAGTGTTCCCCTTCCCATTGCTTCCGGGTTCTCCAGCAAGCTGATCAATGCCGGAAATATCCAGAACAAGGGGATCGAGGTTATTTTGAACCTGACACCGCTGATGATCGGTGATTTCCGCTGGGACATAACAGCTAACTATGCCATGAATGAGAACCTCTGCGTTGAGCTGACCGAGGATATGGAAGAATATACCACCCGCGGACGGAGCTGGATGACCACGCACAAGGTGGTTGTGGGAGAAAGATTTGACCAGATCTTCACCAAAGGGTTCTTAAGAGAGAATGACGATCCAAATGGAAAAATACTGGTCTTCCCCACTGGCTTGCCGATGATCACAGCCGGACAAACCTTAAGGGGAGGCAGTGCTGCTCCAGACTGGACAGGTGGTCTGAACAACGCCTTCTCATGGAAGGGATTCAACCTGAGTGCCCTGATTGATGTCCGGATGGGTGGCAGGGTTTACTCCTTTACTGAAGCCAACATTACCGCTGACGGTTACTCCGAGGCAACCCTGGAAGGAAGGGATGGTTTTGTGGTCCCGAACTCACTGAAAGATGTGCAGGACTACGAGGCCAATCCTGACGGTGATCCCATCTGGGTCGAAAATGACATTTCGGTAACTGCAGAAGCCTACTGGCTGACCTATGGCGGCAGGAACTCACCTACAGGTGAACTGTACGGCTATGATGCCTCTTTTGTCCGCCTGCGGGAAGTGCTGCTGGGTTATACATTTAACCTGAATTCGGACGTATTCCAGAGCATCGGTTTGTCACTTTATGGCAGGAACCTGGGCTTCCTCTACAACGCTTCGGGGATTATCGATCCCGGCATGTCCATGGGTATCGGTAATATTCAGGGGGTTGAAGGATTTTCACTACCCAGTACCCGGACCTTTGGTTTGAACGCCAGGTTTAAATTTTAATTAAAGGAAGAACCAAAAAAAATTGATATATGAAGACAATTAAAATATTAAGTTTTGCATTGGGCGTTCTCCTGGCAACATCCGTATTCCATGGATGTACAGAAGACTTTGAGGAGATCAATACAAATCAAAGGGCCCTTACGGAACTGGATGCGGCTATGCTGGGTAATCTCTTTGGACGTGTTCAGTATGTGAGTTACTTTATTAATTATCACCAGACACCGCAAACCCTGTTTGCAGATTATTACACCCAGTATACCATGAATATCCAGAATGCGTTCCCTTCCGACAGGTATGTGATGGTAGGGGGCTGGCAAAATGGTTGCTGGCGTCAATTCTATGGCGGTGTTGCCGGTAATCTCGGTGTACTGCTGGATGAAACCGACCCTGCCGAGTATCCCGACAGGGCTGCAATGAATGCTATCGCACAGATCTGGCGTATTATCACCTATGAACGGATGTCCTGTTACTGGGGACCCATTCCGTTTTCCGAGGTGAATAATGGCGAGACATCGGTTCCTTATGACAAGCAGGAAGATCTTTATAAGAATTATTTCTTCCCCCTACTGGATGAGGCACTGGCCATACTCAATGCCAACAAGGGCGGAAATGCATTTGGTGAGAATGACCAGGTATTCGGAGGAGAGATCGATAAATGGATCACATTCGGTAATACGTTGCGGTTGAGGCTGGCCATGCGTGTATCCGATGTAGAACCTGCCCTGGCACAGCAGCAGGCCGAGAAAGCGGTGGCTGACGGGGTAATGGAGAGCAATGAAGATGATGCCCTTTTCCAGTGCACGGCCAACTCCAGGCATAACATGCCACGGATGCTTCCATGGGCCGAGTTCCGGATGAGCGCTACCATGGAGAGTATCTTGCAGGGTTATCAGGATCCCCGCATGGGGCTGATGTACCAACCGGCCGTTGCTGACGGAGTATACAGGGGGGCCCGCAATGGTTACAGCATAGAATCGCTGGGTACCATTGGGAAGCTTTTCCCGGATAGTCTTTCAGATTACGGTCCCAGGTATGTGCCGGTTTCTCAACAGGACATTCTTCCCTATGAGATCATGTGGTCTCCGGAAGCCTGGTTCCTCAGGGCTGAAGGTGTCCTGAAAGGATGGAACATGAATACAACGGCAGAGGAGGCTTATAACAAGGGAATTGAAATGAGCTTTGGCTACTGGACCGCCTGGGGTATGGATATGGGACTGCTGGCAGATTATCAGCAAAGTACCAATGTGCCTGTTTCCACCTGGGATGCACCTGAACCGATATCAACCGTTCCGGTCAAGTTTGGTACAGATCCGGAGGTTCAACTGGAACAGATCCATATCCAGAAATGGCTCGGACTCTGGCCCGACGGATGGGAATCCTATGCAGATCAGCGCAGGGCAGAACTACCGAAGAGGTATCCAATCATGGTGTCAGAGAATCCCAATGTGCCCGCGGATAAAATACCGCGCAGGTTACCGTTTGTAAACAGTGAATATGAGCAAAATGCAGCAGCTGTTGAAGCGGCTATTGGCCTGCTTGGAGGACCTGATAATGCGGCCACACGGCTCTGGTGGGATCCCAAGTAATCGTATACACAAATTCATTTAATATTCAAAAAGGAGGGTGTCTCAAAAAGGCACCCTCTTTTTCGTTATACCTGTTCGTCGCTTAAAATCTTTACTCTGTAAACATTTATAGGCTTCCTCACAGGTATCACTTTCAAAGAGGTGCTTTTGCACAGCCTCCTCAATTTTCATGGATTGATAACTAGGGAGTTGGTGTTAATAAAGAAGGGGGATGCCTCCCCCTTCAAAGACTTCAAGTCGTGTAACTTGAAGTATGCAAAATATTATAAAATCAAAGTTAGTCTTTAAGGACTACAATATAGAAGCCAGAGACCGGCAGATGTGGAAGCCGTGCTTGGTAATGTAAAATACAATCATGGCTTTACGCGATTTTTGCTCAGGGGCCAAGATAAGACAGCAATCGAGGCTGGTTTAATCTCTTTTCTTAATCCAAAATCACCCATCTCATGCTAATCCTTGAAAAAATCCGGGAAATCCCAGATCAATGAAAATCTATATAAAAAAGAAACCGCCTCATAATGACTTATGAGACGGCCTCTTTTTCGTCATACCCGCTCGTCGTTTATAAGCGGTCGATTAAGTCGAGATAATCGTGCCTGATCTTGCGGGAAGATGTACTGTCAATAACAGCCTGCAATTCCAGTTTCAGTTTGTCTGAAGCAGCCTTATCGAACCAATCCATATTTCTTTTTACTGCGACTGAAATACTGTCAGTGAGCAGTTCCAGTTCCTTTTCACTATAACGGGAGGTATATTTCTGCTGATTCAATACATCCTGTAAACCAACCAGATATAAACTCTGGATAGATTCATAACCAGCAGCCATCCTTTTATCGGCCGGAACATCCGATTGATTGATCTCCTGGCCCAGGTCAATCATTTTCTGGGACACGCTCAACCCAAAGATCCATATTTCAACCAGCTCGGGATAATAATATTGTTCCTTCATCAGGACATTGGTATAGAGATCAGCTAAATCAGTGTAAACATTCAGAAATCCCTGCAGCCGGTGTGCTTTTTCATACAGCGGCAGTGAATCATCCTGCAAAAATGACATATTTTCGAGACTGATCATCCGGTAAAAAAGTGCACTGGATCTTCGACTGCTTTTGGTGGGCAATGCAAATGGTTGTTCATTTTTTAGTTCTGTGAGCACCATATTTGACATGATAAAATCCTGAAGGTTCCAGACCTTGCCCGGATCTTTCACCCCAAGCTCCCGGTACGCTTCCAGCGTTAAAGAATGATCTGTCTTACGGGACCTGTTACAGGTGCACAGGAAAAAAGGAAGAATCAGGACAAGTAAAAGATATGTTCGCTTCATTATTATATAAGTTTTTGGTATAATCAGAATATGCAGGCGAAAATAAAAAAATTTAACAATTACTCAGAACGATCCGGTGAACAACTTACCAGGAATGAGTGGCGAAGGTAAGATATTTAGCTTATTTTTTTGTATTATAGTCTTGAATTACGCGAGTGTATTAGCTCCGCTGAGCTCGCAGGCCTGGCTCCCCGTAGCTCTGCTGCGGGAGTAGTGAGCACGTTAGCTCCGGGAGTTTCAATACCTCCCGGCCAGTTCTTCTATGAAACACAGTTGCACAACCATATTGATAACGCTGTTGATGCTGATGTCGTGTGAGCGCGGGCAACAACAATTTACCCTGCTTTCACACAAGCGAACAGGGATCACCTTCCGCAATACCATTCAGGAAACAGAGGAGTTCAATCATCTTGCATACAGCTATTTGTATAACGGGGCCGGGGTAGCCACCGGGGATATCAATAATGACGGCCTGCCCGATATCTACTTCACCGGCAACCTGGTTAAGAGCCGCCTCTATCTGAACAGGGGCCATTTCCGCTTCAGGGATATTTCCGCAGAAGCTGGGGTATCTGCAGCTGACACATGGAACAATGGGGCCTCCATGGCCGATGTGAACGGGGATGGCTTCCTGGATATCTATGTATGCAGCTCCACGGACGGGCGCCCCAGATACCGGAAAAATAAACTCTTTATCAATAACGGCGATCTTACTTTCACTGACAGGGCCGCAGCATATGGTCTGGATGACCCGGCCTATTCCACCCACAGCGCTTTTCTGGACTATGACAAGGATGGCGACCTGGACCTCTTTGTGATCAATCATTCCGTGGACAAATATGCCATGTTCACGCAGGACTCACCCGAACACAAAAAGGAGCACGCTCCCCAGTATGGCCATAAACTCTACCGGAACGACGGTGAGCATTTTACAGAAGTAACCAGGGAAGCGGGGATCCTGTCGAACGTGATCAATTTCGGCCTCGGTATTGCTGTATCGGATTTCAATAACGACCACTGGCCCGATATCTATATCTGTAACGACTTCTACGAACAGGATTATTTTTATATCAACCAGCAGAACGGCACATTTTCAGAACAACTGGACCGCTTCTTCGGTCATGTCTCCTTCTCTTCCATGGGCAATGATGCCGCAGATTTCAATAATGACGGGGATATCGATCTCCTTACCCTGGATATGCTTCCTGAAGAGAACAAAGAGCAAAAACTGGTAGAGGGGCCGCACAATTATGAAAGGTTCAGCAAGCTGGAAACATGGGGTTTTTATCATCAGACTACCCGCAATATGCTGCAGATGAATTGTAACGGGGAACATTTTATCGAGATCGGACAATACGCAGGCATTTTCAGCACCAACTGGAGCTGGTCGCCCTTGCTCTGCGATTTTGACAACGACGGGTTGAAGGATCTCTTTATCAGCAACGGTTATGGCAAAAACAATACCCATATGGATGCCCTGATGATGATTGTTAAGGATATGCAGCATCAGCAAAGGGGCGGAGAGGGAATGACCAATATGGAAGTGATCGATCAGATCCCGGCCACCATCCTGAAGAACTATTTGTTCAGGAACAACGGGGATAGCACCTTTTCCAATGTGGGCGTGGAATGGGGCTTCGATCAGGTATCCCTTTCCAACGGGGCAGCATATGCCGACCTGGATAATGACGGGGATATGGACCTGGTGGTAAACAATATCAACGAATATGCCTATATCTTCCGGAACAATGCTGACAGGCTTACGGGGAACCACTACCTCAGGATCAAGCTGGAAGGAAGCGGCATGAACACCGGGGGGATCGGCGCACGGATCGATGTGACCTGCGGAAAACGGGTATTTACCCAGGAATCCAGCCCTTCCCGGGGCTACATGTCCACCGTGGATCAGACACTGGTTTTCGGACTGGGAGATGCATCGATGGTTGATCAATTGACGATTACCTGGCCCGATATGCGGTCCCAGACCCTCAGGAATGTAGCGGTGGACCGGACCCTGACACTTCACAACGGGGATGCCACTCCGCTGCAAAGCACACCGCCGCCGGATCAACAAACGATTTTCCATCCCTGTTCCGGCCCCAAACCCTTGAACTACCTGCACAGGGAACTTCCCTTTAACGAATTCAAAGAACAACCGCTGTTGCCCTGGCTGCTTTCCACCGGGGGACCGCGTATAACCAGCGGGGATGTGAACGGGGACGGGCTGGATGATCTCTTTATCGGGGGAGCACGAAGCTTTCCCGGAAGGTTGTTCCTGCAACAGCAGGATGGCACATTCAAAACCAGGAATCTGACCTGCTTTGAAGCGGACAGGGAGAGCGAAGATATGGATGTCCTGTTTGTGGATGTGGACGGGGACGGGGACAGGGACCTCTATGTAGTAAGCGGAGGAAACGAACATCCCCGGGGTTCCGCAGCCCTCCGGGACCGCCTCTATCTGAATAACGGGAAGGGATATTATTCCAGGGCAGAAGGATACCTGCCGGAAATGTTTTCCAGCGGTTCCTGTGTGAAAGCTGCAGATATGGATGGTGACGGGGATACGGATTTGTTTGTGGGGGGCAGGCTCACACCCGGGCTCTACCCCACGGCTCCCAGGAGTTACCTGCTGGAGAATGACGGATCAGGCCGTTTTCGGGATATAACCGGAGAAATGAACCCGGAACTGCTCAGGCCCGGGTTGGTCACCGATGCTGTTTGGTCCGATTTTAATGGTGACCGGAAACCGGACCTGATTCTGGTGGGTGAATGGATGCCGGTAAGACTATTCGCAAACAGCGGACCGGGTATGAAGGAGGTGGAAAAGCAGGCATGGATGGAGCAGTCCTGCGGTTGGTGGAACACCATCGAATCGGGCGACTTCGACCGGGACGGAGATCCCGATTTTATACTGGGAAACATGGGAAAGAATTTCCAGATCAAACCAACTCCCGGTGAGCCGGCCAGGATCTATGCCTCAGACTTTGACCATAACGGTTCCCTGGATGCAATCATGTGTTCCTATATCAAGGGAAAGAACTATCCCATCTATTCAAAAGATGACCTGGAAGCACAAATTCCGGATATCCATAAGCATTACGGTGATTACGCTTCATTTGCCGACCAGACCATTTCAGATATCATTCCGCAGGAGCTGCTCGATAATGCCCTGGTGCTACAGGTCAACCATCCCGGCTCAGCCTACCTGGAAAACCTGGGCAACAACCGTTTCGCCCTGTCGGACCTGCCGGAAGTCACACAATTTGCTCCGGTCCGGACCATCGGTATTGCGGATTACAACGGCGACGGGAACACCGACCTGTTACTGGCCGGGAACTTTTTCGGTAACCGGATCAAGTACGGCCGTATGGATGCGAACAGGGGCCTTCTGCTGACGGGTAACGGGAAAGGCGGATTTACAGCATGCTCATCTGCTGAGAGCGGGCTCAGACTGTCAGGTGAGGTGCGGGACATGACAACGGCCAGGCTGGCCACCGGGGAAGAGATCCTCGTGTTTGCCGTGAACAGTGATTCATTGCAGCTCTATCAGACAACAGCACATTAAACCCCCATATTTAAAAGACAAATCATGAAAAAAAATCAAAATGAAATTACAAGGCGCAATTTTATTTCGAAGAGTGCCATGCTGGCAGGTACAGCCACACTCTACCATCCCCTGATGGCAGTTGAACCTTCCCCGCGGAAAATAAGGATTGGTGTTGTCGGAGGAGGATTTGGAAGAAACTTCTATTTTCACGAACATCCCAATGCAATTGTTGAGGCTGTCAGCGACCTGAGACCGGAGAGAAAAAAAATCCTGATGGAGACCTATGGGTGCAGTAAGTCCTACCCCTCCCTGGAGGAGATGGTGAAGGACCGGAACATCGATGCCATAGCGCTCTTCACGGAAGGGCCCAATCATGTCAGGCACGCCCTCCTGTGCATGGAGCATGGCAAGCATGTACTCAGTGCTGTCCCGGCCTGCTGGGGATCGGTCGAAGAGGCAGAGAAATTGCTGCAGGCTGTAAAAACCACCGGCCTCACATACATGATGGCTGAAACCAGTTATTATCAGCAGCCTACAATCTCCGTACGCAAAATGTATGAAAAAGGGGAGTTCGGGGATCTGTTCTATTGTGAATCTGAATATCATCACGACGGACTGGAAAAATTGTATATGGAAAACGGGAAGCGGACCTGGCGATACGGGGTGGCGCCCATGCATTACCCAACCCATTGCACTGCGCACCTGATCAGTATTACCGGGGAACGCTTAACCGAGGTCGCCTGTCATGGTTGGGGGGACGATTCTCCCTACCTGAAAGACAATGTTTATAATAACCCTTTTCATAACGAATCTGCTTTATTCAAGACCAGCAAAGACCATGGATTCAGGGTCAATGTCTGGTGGAAAGGTTCATTTATGAACGGGGAACGTGCCAACTGGATCGGGAGTGACATGAGTTTCTATGCGGCAAACGGCCGCAGTGAGTCTTCAATCGTGAAGAAAACAAAAAAAATGGGACAGGATGATGCGGGTTTCGTACAGAGCAGGCCGGAACTTATACCCTATGACCAGCCGGAGTGGTGGAAGACAGATATGCTGCCCGAGCCTTTAAGGCATAATAGTGGGCATCATGGATCCCATACATTTCTTACCCATGAGTTTATCGATGCCCTGGTGAACGAGCGCAAACCGGCCGTTGATATCCATGAGGCCCTGGCATACACCGTTCCCGGGATCATTGCCCACGAGTCGGCACTCCAGGGAGGCGCACTGCTGAAAATCCCACAGTTTGACTGAATATGGCCCGCTGTAGCACGAACAGGTCAACGGGGTGAAATACCGGTTTACATCATCACAATGAACAGACCACAGATTCAGTGTGACAGGTAACATGCTCACGGATGAGTACAACTTAAAATTTTAAACAGTTGAAAAAGAAAAGAAGAGACTTTCTGAGAATGACAGGGCTTGCCGGGATGGGCCTGGCAGGAGGTGGGATCATGAGGGGCCGTACCTCAGAGGCTGTAAACCAGTCCCGGTTCAATCTCGCACAGGAGATCTATGATCCTGAGAAACAACATGTACAACATTTTAATATGTCGGGGTTTGCCGCCCCGAAAATTGAGACGGTCCGGCTGGGGATTATCGGACTGGGAAGCCGGGGCCCCTCCTATGTGGAAACCATGAAAAAGATTGAGGGTGTGGAGATCAGGGCTCTCTGTGATCTGAGGCCCGAAAAGGCTGAAGCAGCAAAGAAACGGCTGGAGAATACGGATCACAATCCCGACCTGTATACCGGGACAGCTGATGAATGGAAAAAGCTTTGCGAACGTGAGGATCTGGATCTGGTTATCGTCACGACGCCCTGGTATATGCATGCCGAAATGGCGGTATATGCCATGGAACAGGGAAAACATGTGGCATCGGAGGTTCCTGCAGCCGGTACACTGAAAGAGGCCTGGCAGCTTGTGGAGACTGCGGAACGCACAAGGAAGCACTGCATGATGATGGAGAATTATGCCTATATGCCCTTTCAGTTGCTCACGCTCAACATGGCCAGAAAAGGATTCTTTGGAGAGGTGGTCCATTGCGAAGGTGCATATAATACCAGCAAGATGAAAAATAATTTCAGTAAAACCCGGTACTGGAATATGTGGTGGCTGAGGCAGTATGGCACCAGGAAAGGAAACATCTATCCGACACACGGACTGGGCCCGGTGGCCCAGGTACTGAATATTAACCGGGGGGACAGGTTTGATTTCCTGGTTTCGGTGGAGAGCAAAGATTTCATGATGGGTGCCAGGGCCAGGGAACTGGCTGCAACCGACAGTTTTTATAAAGAATTTGCCGGTATGGATTACCTGGGGAACATGAACGTATCCATTATTAAGACCGTACAGGGGAAAACCATTATGTTGCAGCATGACGGCACATCGCCTTCCCCGCATAATCTGATCCATGGCATATACGGAACAAAAGGAGCAGCAGCTTTTGATCCCCCTCCGCCTAAGATATGTAAGGGTGATCACGTCTGGGCATCCCGGGAAGAATACGAGCGTATCAGGGAAAAGTATACCCCTGAAATATACCGTAAGATGAGTGCGCTGGCAAAGAACAGCGGCCATGGCGGATCGGACCTGGTCATTCACTGGCACCTGATCGACTGTCTGCGGAACGGATTGCCCCTCGACCAGGATGTATATGATGCCGCGGCCTGGAGCTCCATTGTCCCGCTGACCGAATGGTCGGTAACCCACGATTCGAACTCCATTAAGGTGCCCGATTTTACCGCCGGAGCATGGAAAACCAATAAACCCAATATGGATATTAACCTGGAAAGAGGCGGAAACACCCGGATAATCGTTTAAGTTTTGGCAACACATATCAGGAACCCGTTTATAACATCAGATATCTTACCCGTGGATGTTGTTTTTCACCCGTCGTGGTGGAACAAACATACCGGAATGGTTTTTGACAGGGACTTCTTCTTTCATCCGCTTAAAAGGGTGGAAGCTGAAAGGAAGATGGAGCACGAACTGTATGAACGCTTCGGGCAGTACGGGCCGGGCAGTGACCGGGGAAAGGATCTGCCGCTCATCGGGGCGGTGCACAATGCCTCGGGATATATCCTCTCTGAAATGCTGGGTTGCAGGGTTATTTACCAGGAAGATAGTGCTCCCCAGGTGGTTCCCCTGGGAGCGGAGAAACTGTCGGTTGACCCGGAGCGGGCATTCAGAAGCAGCGTTTTCAAACAGTTCCTGAACCTGCAGGATCAGTTGAAAACCCGGTATGGATATATCTCCGGCGATATCAACTGGAGTGGCGTACTCAACATTGCCCTGGACCTGGTGGGGGAAAAAGTCTTCACTGATTTCTTTACCGAACCGGAAGAGATTCAAAAACAGTTCCGGGGCATAGCAGGAATTATTGAAAGGTTCGTTAATGGTTTTGCCGGTGAAACGGGTACAAGCTCTGTCTCCGTCAACCGCAACGTGAGGCATCTGAAGAGACCCGTATTTCTGCACTCGGAGTGCTCGCATACCATGATCTCCACGGAACAGTACAAAGAGTTTCTGCTCCCCATTGACCTGGAATGGAGCAGGAAGTACCGTCCTTTCGGGATCCACTATTGCGGAAATGACCCGCACAGGTATGCCGGCACCTTCAGCAAGATAAAGAACCTTGATTTCCTGGATGTGGGCTGGGGCGGTGATGTGGCGGAACTGAGGAAACACCTGCCCGGTACATTTCTGAATATCCGTTTGGATCCGGTGACCATCAACGACTACACCGGGGAGCAGATCGAGAAAACCATCAGGCGTTTGGTGAAAGCATCCGGGAACCCTTATCTGACCGGAATATGCTGTATCAACATGGATGATCAAGTGGAGGATTCAAAGATAGACAGGATCTTCCGTACTGTGCATTCACTGAGAAAAGAAGCAAACATTGAACAAAAATGACACAGACGCATATGCAGACACAGACAAATATGCAGACACAGACAAATTCAACCCAGGCTCAAACCGGCGAACGGCTGCTTTCACTCGATTTTTTTCGTGGATTAACCATGTTTCTGTTGATCGCCGCCTATACCGGCCTGGCCAGGTATATGAGAGCCCCGGAACTGGAAGGTACATTGATATATAAGATCGGCCTGCAGATAAGCCACCATCCATGGAACGGATTACGGTTCTGGGACCTGATCCAGCCCTACTTCATGTTTATTGTGGGGGTGGCCATACCCTACTCCTATGCCAACCGTATAAAACGGGGACACACCCATGCACGGATCCTTAAACATGCAGTCAGACGTTCGCTCCTGCTGCTTTTATTTGGATGGGCACTCGTTTACAAAGGTCCGGAAAATGACATCTTTCATTTCCAGAATGTACTGGCACAGTTATCGGTAACCTATCTGCTGGCTTTTTTGATCATGAAAAAACCGGCCAGGACCCAGATCATCATCTCGTTACTGATGCTGGCTGTTACCGAGGCCATTTACAGGCTGTTCCCGGTGGAGGGTTTTAATCACCCCTTTGTTGCCAATGAGAATTTCGGCACATGGCTTGATTTACAATACGGGGGAGCTGACCTGAACGGTCACTGGGTTTCATTCAATGCCATCCCTACAACAGCCCATACCATA
Source organism: Bacteroidales bacterium (assembly GCA_024763595.1). Taxonomy (GTDB): domain Bacteria; phylum Bacteroidota; class Bacteroidia; order Bacteroidales. The sequence goes on from JANTFK010000026.1 coordinate 12,424, forward strand.
TGGGGTGTGCTGGCCGGACAACTGCTCATGAGCAACAAACCGGCCAGGAAAAAACTGCTGATCCTGGTAATTGCCGGAGTAACCGGCCTGGTAGCAGGCTATGCACTGAGCACGGTCACACCCATTATCAAACGCATTTGCACATCATCCTTTGTACTGGTCAGCGGAGGATATACATTGCTGACCCTGGCCTTCTCCTACGCCCTCATCGACATCCTGAATCAAAAGCGGTGGATACTTTTCTTTACGGTGGTCGGGATGAATCCCCTCTTTATTTACCTGTTTGCCAGTGCTGGAGGAGCCAGATTTCTCAGTGAAGTAGTTTATCCGTTTACCTCCACCCTGTTTGGCTGGGCAGGGGAATCGACAACGGGTATTTTCACCAGCCTGACAACTTTGTTTCTGATGTGGGCCATCTGCTACTGGCTTTACAAAAAGAAGATCTTCATCAGGATCTGATGATATTAATCGTTAAAACTGTATCAATCATAAAGAGATTTGTTTATCTGTCTGTTTTATTCTTTACAGGCATCGTGCTGTACAGTTACCGGCAGGAGCAGACTTTGATGTGACTGGGACCTGCTTCAAATCTATGGTATTCACTTACCTTAATTCAGGTTCTATGGTCCTGGGCAGTGCCGCTCTCGGAGGTGCGGCTGAAGAGATGCTAAACCTGATGTTACGCGCCAGGTTTAACTGTACTCCAGGCTGGTTTTAGTGTCCACAGCTGCAGTTTTGTCATTTCAATCAGATGGCTCATATCCAAATCCTCCCTGTGTACGGGCCAGTATTTACAGAAAGCTACCTCATTGATAATTTTCTTCTCATTCACAGTCGGATAGGGCTCAAAGGGGAGCGTTGCAAGCTGGTCGGGCAGGTCCCGGTCTTTGATTCGTACATAGAGTTCGCTGAAAAGGGCCAGCAAAGAACCGGCTCCGATCGACTTTCCTTTATAACGTATAGATGAAGGCAGGTGGCCCGTCCGGCTGATATATTCCCGGGCCTGATATGCCAGTTCCGGCACCTCTTTTACCGGGACCGACCTGCACTCCGGATCACTTACCGGCATTTCAAGGGGACCAAACGGTCTCTGGATGATAATCTTACGGGGCAGCAGCCGTTTCTCTTTATAGGTGGAAAGTGCTTCCGTTAGGGCTGCAAATATCTCTGCAGGAGTATAACAATCATCGATAATCACTTTTTTCTCATGCAATATCCTGCCGGCAATTGCTCCCAGTTCATCTCTGTTGATTTCATCCCTTTGACCGGAGAAACGGTCGAAAAGCTCCCGGTAGGTGGTCAGTTCAATATCATCACGGTTTTTCAGATGCTGTATCAGCCTCCTGAAATTCTTCTGAGCAGTTTTCATGGTTTCCGGCGGACGGAGTTCAGGGGTCTTCCACTGGCCGGGTCCCGGATTGGCCCCTTTGTAATAGTTAAAATCGGCAAACTGGATGGCGCGTACCTTGTGGGGGTGATTGGCAAAGAATGCCATCACGTCAACATCCTTTGCATGCAGCGTAAGCAATGAGTCGAGTGCATCCAGCCTGGGATTGAACAGGTCGTCACGATAATAGGAGTTGTCCCAGTACCCAAAGTCATGACCCTCACCATGAAAGTTAAGGGTATTGCAGAACCAGACCGCATTGTGGCCCGGAAGGCTGACAGGAGAGTAAACATACCCGGCATGCATCTGCCCGAGCGCTGCCACCAGCTGTGGCCCGTATGAACCTCCATGCCTGCCCAGGTTTACCGGCCGCTGTCCGAAAATACGTTCCAGGTCATCAAATCCGGCCGACTCGCTTTCCAGTATGGTGGCAACACCTTCGTCCCATGATGCTTTTTCAAGACGTTCGGTGATTGTCGGATGGATCGAACCATCATTTGTATGACTGCCGATATCATGACGGGCCATGGCCGCTATCACATCCCTCCTGCCCCGCTTCTCCATACTGCGTGCCTTCTCACCGATCACAAAAAAGGTGCCGGTCACACCCTCCTCGGTCATGATCTCTGCCATCCATTTGGGCAGATCATCCATCCCCTCCGATTCCGGGGTAATATAGTCCTCCACATCGAAACAGATAACGATCGGGGTCCTCCTGGTTGTTGAGTTCTCTTCTGAATGGTTGGCACAGCCTGAAAGTGCAAAAGCAACAATTGTCATGGGCAAAATGACGTTTTGTGTCATGATGTAAGTTAATATTTTGTTTGATCTGCAAGATCTTTGTCATCCATCAAGCGGGAGATATCCTTCTCCAGGGCATCGAACATCATCATGAGACCCTCTGCATCAGGATGCAGGAAATCGGGCATCAGTTCTTTTTTGACTCCGCCGTTATCATTCTGATACAGATAACCTATGTCGGTATAGTGAATATCAGGATCCCTTTCAGGGAACCGTGATATCAGCCTGTTGGTGGCTTTAATGATATTGTTCCGGAAATTGGGCCTCTTCCCATAAGGTAAAATTCCCATCAACAGGATCCTGGTGCCGGGAAGTTTCTCCTGCACAATCTCACAGATCCTCCAGATACCCCCGGCCAGCTCTTCCGGCGTGCTGATGGTTAAATAGTGATTCCCGTCCACATTATTGGTTCCGATCAGGATGACAGCCACCCGTGGATCTATATTTTCCAGGGCACCATGCTGCAGCCTCCAGATTACATTCTCGGTACGATCACCGGAAATACCCATATTGACTGTACGGTATTGATCCAGGTGTTTTTTCCAGATCTCTTCAGCATCGTTCACTGACTGGAAAATGGAATTCCCGATTAAAATCAGTTCCGGATCCGAGCTTAATTTGCCAATGATCTCCCGGTGCATTCCGTTCCACCATTTTGAACTTTTTTTCATGGCCTGAGCCGCAGGATTCTTCCCGGATGTGAAAGCAGCATCATTTTTTCCGGGTGAGCAGCCGTTGAGCAGGAGCAGCACAGTTAAAAAAAACAAAGTTTTGTACATTTCGTTACATGGCTAAATTAAGTCAGTTACATTCTCAGGTTATTGTCATCATCTGGATCCTCTATATTTCCGTCCTAATTTAACATATTGCATCGTAATCTCCATTCCTGTTCAACTTGAATATTGAAACTTTTTTTTCTTTATATTCATGCATCTGAAATAATTCCCCCATATAAGGGGACGTTTCATCATAGAAAATGCATATGTCCAAACTGAAAAAAATATTCGCCTCTGCAGCTATAATTTTAGTCCTGTTGCTGAATGCCGGTTATGCCGTGGCACAACTTAAAATCCTCCCGGTAAAAGCGTATTATATTATCCCGGAAACCCACAGTGATGAATCGGGCTATTTCTCGCTCTGTGAAGGTAAAA
>JANTFK010000027.1 GCA_024763595.1 Bacteroidales bacterium
AATATTTATGAATTCTACATAAAATCGTAATGATTTGTAGTTTTATTTTTTGTTATACTAATATATTGTTACTTTTGAGCAGTGGAAAGTTACAATCTGCAACGTTATTAATATAACAACAGGCCATTATGGAGAAGATCATGCCCCTGGAACTTCTTTCAAGTATTGAAGGAGCCCGTTCATCAGAAGCGATCACTGAATTATTCAATGTGATTCGCAAAGCCTCCACTGACAACCGGGAAGAAGCGAGCCCTGAAACAGGCCTGGATATAATATCTGTGGAGAGCCTGAGAGGTGACCAAGTTGAGCCATGCCCCGGGGATGAGAAAAGGATCATCAGACAGAATTTTCCCGCCGAGAAAAACGGGTTTCTGGTTGTTCCAAAAGTGATCGAGGACTAGACCCCGGGTGAAGGATAATGATCGAGGAACAGGATGATGGAATCGGAAATTAAGAGAATACATCAGGACCTTCTCAGTGGCCGGGTTTCATGTACCGGCCTGGTGAACCGGAAAATAGAGGAACTGAAGCAGAATTCCCATAACACGGCAAACCTGGTCCTGACCGAAACAGCCCTGGAAGCGGCATCGGAGGTGGATCAGAAAATCAGCTCGGGCAAAAAGATCGGGCTGCTGGAGGGGATCCCATTCGGGGTCAAAGATGTATTTCTCCTCAAGGGTTCCGTGGCATCGGCCAGTTCAAATTTCCTGAAAAATTACCAGTCCCCCTACTCTGCCACTGCCATTCAAAAACTGTTGGATGCAGGGGCCATCCCCCTGGTGAAAGAAAACTGTGACTGTTTCGGACATGGAAGCAGCAACGAGAACAGTGCTTTCGGTCCCGCAAAGAACGCTCTGGATGAAACGCTTGTCCCGGGTGGATCCAGCGGGGGAAGCGCTGTTAATGTGGCCAAAGGGTATACAGCTTTTTCTATTGGAGGGGATACGGGTGGCTCCATTCGCCAGCCTGCAGGCTATAACGGAATCTACGGGTTGAAACCCACCTACGGCTATATATCCAGGTTCGGACTCATGGCCTATGCATCTTCAACCGATTGCGTGGGACCTCTTTCAACAAGCCTGGAGGACATCCGCATCCTGTTAAATACCATGAGCGGCAAAGATCCCAGGGACCAGACAACCTTTGAATCCATAACCATTTCTGAAGATCTGTTTCATGAAGGGTATCCTGCAAATGGCCTGACGGTAGGTTACTACAGGAATTTTATTGAAAACGAAACACTGGATGGCGGAATTAAAAAGGATTTTTTTGCGCTCATTGAAAAGCTGAAGCAACACCAGGTGGAAGTAAAGCAGCTGGAATTCTACGATACCGATCTCCTGGTTTCCACCTATTACATTTTGGCCATGGCCGAAACCGCCTCCAACCTGGCAAGGCTGGATGGGATGACCTACGGCAGGAGGATCATTGCAGATTCATTGAAAAAGGGATATGCACTGACCCGGTCACACTATTTTACCGAAGAGACCAAAAGGCGGATCATCGCTGGAAACCAGATCCTGTCACACGGGCATGCGGAAGAGATATACCTGAAGGCCAGGACCCTGAGGAACCGGATCACCGGAAGTTTTAACCGGGACTTCCAGGAGGTGGATCTCATCATTTCGCCAGTCTCTCCGGAAAAACCTCCGCAAATCGGAGGTAGCCTGGATAAGCCGCTTGAGATGTACCTGTCGGATGCTTACACTGTGGGTTTCAGCCTGGGCGGATTGCCCACACTCACATCCCCGGTGGGAACGGAAACGGGTATTCAGATAACTGCCGCCAAAAAACAGGAGAAGGAGATCCTGCAGTTTGCCAAACGCTTAACGGAACTTGTGTGATGGAACAGCATCAGATCGCGAAAAAATTGGAGCAGCATGGACTGGAAGTGGTGATCGGTCTTGAAACACATATCAGGCTGAATACCAAAACAAAACTTTTCTGCTCCTGCGCCAATGAAGAGTCTGTTCAACCCAACCAGCACATTTGCCCGGTCTGCACCGGCCAGATGGGTGTGTTGCCTGCCGTGAACAGGGAAGCTATCCGGAAAGCGATCTATTTTGGGAAAGCAGTGGATTCAAGCATGAGTAATACGGTGATCTGCTGGGACAGGAAGCATTATGAATATCCCGACCTGCCCAAGAATTTCCAGTTGACCCAGTTTCAAAAACCAGTTATCCCCGATGGAAGGGTGAATTGCTTCAGGAACGACGGGACCACCTTTACCGTTGAGCTTGAACAGGTCCATATCGAGGAGGATGCTGCAAAACTGGTTCATGAAAGGAATGTGACCCTGGTGGATTTCAACAAAGCAGGAGTCCCCCTTATCGAGGTGGTGACCAAGCCCTGCATTCATCACATACAGGATGCATCCACTTATGCCCAGTACCTTCAGCGCATTGTTCAGAACCTGAAAATCTCCGAAGCTAACCTTGAAAAAGGAGAATTCAAATCAGACGTAAGCGTATCCCTTCGTAAACAAGGGACAACGGATCTGAATCCGCGGGCCGAGATCAAGAACCTGAACTCCTTTAAATTCATGCTGGAAGCGATCCTGGAAGAGGTATCGAAGCAGCTGGACTATTACCTGGAACATAATACCCCCAGGCCTGAACAAACCACGGTTCTTTTTGATGCCGATCTGAAGCAGACCAAAACCATGCGGAAAAAGGAGTTTGCTGCAGATTACCGGTTTGCCCAGGAACCGGATATCCCTTTCGTGGACATCAAGCATACAGTTGAGGAAACCCGCGTGGAAACAAACCTGCTCCCCTTCCCCGTGGAGTCGATCCTTATCACCGGTGGGGTGCTGCCGCAGGATGCTAAATTTTTTACCTCTGATCCCGTCCGCTCAAAGCTCTTCCTGAACATTGACAAAACCATCAACGATCCCCAGTTTGTGGCCCGGACGCTCACCAACAATCTGAAACCGGAAGAGTATGAGAAAGTGACGAACATCACGGCTTTCACCGAGGTGTTTTCACGCTATAGAGATGAAAAAATAACGATCGTCCTTTTTCAACATGCCATTCAGGAGCTGTTAAAGGATAACGATTTCGATTACGGTGCCTACTTTGATTCCCAGAGCATTTCAAACAAGCGGATCGAAGCATCTATTGAAGAAGTCATAAAAGAGAACCAGGATGTTGCCGGTGATGTCAGGGCCGGCAATACCGGGAAGGCAGGGATCCTGGTGGGCAAGGTTATGGCGAAGACCGGTAAGGGCGCTTCAGGAAAACTGATCCGGGACAAGATCCTTAGCAGACTTTCCGCTGCACAGGAGCAACCACCGGATCATAATTCCGTTGACGACCCGGGAGAACAGCAAACAGGTACGATGGAGAGATCCGGAAAAACCTTACCGGAAACGCATAAGACAACAGATATTGTAGTAAAAGATCGATACAGGACCCATTATATCTCGGATCTCTCCACCGGCAACCTGTCGGAGAGCGTCACCCTTTCGGGCTGGGTTGCCAGTGTGCGGGACCATGGAGAGCTGGTATTCATCGATCTGAGGGATTCCAGTTATGAAGTATTCCAGGTCAGGCTTAACAGGAAAAATTTTCCCAACCTGGATGAACTGGCCAGGATCAACCCTGAATCTGTGATTATGGTCACCGGGAAGATTATTCACCGCAGTGAAGATGATTTCAACCCGGGGATCAGGACCGGCACCATTGAATTAGACGCCACCCAACTGGAGGTGCTAAACATGGCAAAGACCCTCCCTTTCGAAATCAGAAGGGCTGCAAAATCGTCTGAAAGTGTAAGGTTCAAATATAAGTTTCTGGATCACAGAAATGCCGGGGTGCGAAAAACCATCATCAACCGCCATAAGATCATTAAACTTATCAGGGATGTACTTTCCGATCAGGGATTCCTTGAGATTGAAACCCCCATTTTAAGTTCCGGCACCGACGAAGGAGCCCGCGAATTCATTGTACCAAGCCGCAAATTCCCCGGGAAATTCTACACGCTGCCCCAGGCGCCACAGCAGTTCAAGCAGTTCCTCATGGTGGGGGGATTTGACAAGTATTTCCAGATTGCCCGTTGTTTCAGGGATGAAGATTCAAGGGGGGACAGGCAGCCGGAATTTACCCAGCTGGACATGGAAATGGCTTATGTCAGCATGGAAGATATCATGGGGGTAAACACCAACCTTTTCAACGAGATCGTGAAAAGGATCTATGGCAACAAATGGAAACTCTTTCCTTTCAGGATCCTTACTTATGCCGAGGCCATGGATAAATATGGCACCGACCGGCCCGACCTGCGCTTCGGACTTGAAATGGAGGATATCACCGATATCGTCAAAGAGACCTCTTTCCAGGTATTCACAAAGCCCATTGATGACGGAGGTATTGTAAAATGCATCAGAGTGAGCAGAGATCTCTCCTCTAAACGTCTCTCCAAAGGACAGATCGAAATCCTGACCTCCCTTGCCCGGGAAAACGGACTGGGGGGACTGGCCTATATCATCGTCAATGAGAATGAACTGCAATCCCCCATCATCAAGTATCTGGGTGAGGATATTGCTGCCAGTATCATTGAGCGGGTAGAGGCGGTTGCGGGTGATATTGTGTTCTTCTCAGCCTCCGATCATAAAACCGCCAATAAAGCCCTGGATGCGGTACGACAGGAGTTGGGCAGGATGCTGCACCTCATCAAACCAAACGAATTGCACCCGGCCTGGGTTATTGATTTCCCGCTTTTTGAAAAGACAGAGGAGGGTAGATGGACCTTTTCACACAATCCGTTTTCCATGCCCCGCATCGAACACATCCGGGATCACCTGGAGGGAAAGAACATCGGGAGCATTCTTTCACAACAATACGACCTGGTGCTCAACGGAAACGAGATCGGGGGAGGTTCCGTAAGGGCGCACAAGGATGTGATCCTGGAGGCCACCTACAGGAACATGGGCTACGATCATCAGGAGATGATGAAGAGTGTGGGGCATATGCTGGAGGCATTTGAATACGGGGCTCCTCCCCATGGCGGTATTGCCTGGGGCATTGACCGCCTGGTCATGATCCTGGAGAAAAAATCCTCCATCCGGGATGTAATGGCATTTCCCAAAACCGGCTCGGGAGAGGATCTGATGTTCGGCAGTCCTTCCATGCTTCCGGATAAAAAGATCAATGAGGCCCATATCAGGCGGGCAGACCAAAACAACAACAGGTCATCAGACAGCCGGAAATAAGTTGCAGCTCCTTTTGGCAGGGTTTCCATCAATGTTCCCCGAAGCAATTAAGTTATTTTTAGCAGATCGTGATCTCATCCACGAATATCCAGGATTTACTGCCACCAAACATGTGCCACGCCGGTAGGTATTTCACATTTTTAGCAAACACCCTGACATAACGTGAGCGGGTTTCAGGAAAGGTGACCGTGAGGTCCTCTTTTTTCAATGGTACTTTTTTCCACTCCACAGGAGTCTCCGCTTTTCCTGCACTGGTGAAATCAACTCCGTTATCAGACAGCCAAACCTCCACATATTCAGGCAGAAGGATCCAGTTGCCCAGAGACTGCAGGAATCCCACAGATACGGAATCGATCTCCCGGGAATGCTTCAGATTTATTAACACCTCCATGTCATCCGCTTCCCAACCCTGCCAGTATTTGCTGGCGAAATAGTCGCCCCGGAAATTGTCGATCAAAGTGGTTGCTCCTGTTCCTGGCCACTTCTCATTATGCGGGATCAGGTATTTCACTTCGTAGTCGTTCCTCCTCTTGAATGTCTTGGCCGATGTTCCCAATCCCTCCTCAATGCCTTCCAAGAAAACCGAAGCGGTTAGTTGAGTGTCTTCCTCTATGGAAATGGGTCCCGTATAAAGGATTGAAGATCTGTTTGGCAGGGTTCCATCCAGCGTATACCTGATTTCACTGCCGGAACTCAATGTGGCTACAATCTGAATAGCCGTCTTATCCTGAAAACTGCCATCTCCTTTAATGAAAAGAGCCCCGATGCCGGTGGTGACAGATACTTCACGGGAAAACTCCCCCTGCTGACCCGCATCATCCACAGCGGCCACCCTGTAATAATAAGTAGTATAGGGTTCCACCTCCTCATCCACGAACAACTGGCGATTATAAGCTTTCAACTGCCTGGTTGCCTCCCCGAATCCGTGAGGAGTTTTATGCAATATCTCTGCGGTTACATCCATCTCTGCAATCCGGTTGGATGCATGGGGAATAAACCCGCTCTCCTTGCTTCTGTAGAGGTTATACCGGTTCACATCCCCTTCCACATTGGTATAAAAATAGAGCCCCACATAATTGTGCTCTGTTAAAGGACTTACCAGGGTAGCCACCAGGCCCTCCACCCGGCGAGGTTCCAGGTCCTTTACCAGGGAAGTTTTTGTGGTAACCGATATCTCTTCCGAAGGCTCTCCTTTCCGGTTATCCGTTCCCACCGGTACTACCCGGTAGTAATAATTCGTTTCCGGTCTCAGCAGATTGTCCTGCCAGCCCCGGACATGCAATTCCGGCTGGTCTGTGAATCGTCTCTCCCCGGTATTGCCCACATAACTTTTCAACCCGGGTCTGAATCCCGGTTCCTTTTCCCTGAAGATCTGGTAATAGGCCACATGCTCTGTCCCGGCTCCCTGCATTTCCCAGTTTAACTCCACCTGACGGTCCGCTGTTGACACTCCCTGAAGATCCGTAATGGCCGGAAGTACTGCCTTTGCCGGAATAACTCTGACGGTCCGGAGGCCAAATGCCGGAATAGTGAATTTCAAGCTGTTATCGCCGATGATCTCCAGGGGGTAATCCCGGTCCACCTCCACCAGGTTGGTGAAGTTTGCCCGTTGGATCCTGTCCAGAAAACTGGCCTTCACAGTCATATCTCTCTCACTTCCACTCACTTCCACAAACCGCAGGATATATCCTTCTCCGTTGATTTCAGCAGGCTTGATGGCAGTACAAATCACATCCCCGGTATTCATCTCCATAAATGCATGTTCCGATGCGGGAAGAGTTCCTTTGTTTTTTCCGGAAATCATAAAGGTGGTGAATGGATGGGCCACATCCCTGCCAAAAAGGTAGGCTTTCCCGTCACTCCAGTTATGTCTGTGGGAGCGTATGGACCAGTGAAACTGTTTGGGCCCCGGCTGCGATTGCCGGATATTGGTAAAGAACATGTTGTTCAGCAAATAGAGGTAGAAGTGGCTCCTTTGGGCTTTCACCATGATCTTTTCAAAATCATCGCCTGTGCTCCAGCGAGCCGGCCTCGGCTTTCCGTACTCCACCAGGTTCGGCTCAACCGTGGCCAGAGTAACTCCCCACTCCTCATTGGACATATCCGAAAAATTCTGTATCACATAAAAATCTGTGGATGAACCGGGAAACTGGTCCTGGATGGGTTCCATCACACCGCCGGCCAGTTCGTGCCGGATGGTAAAACCGGGAATATCCAGGGGCAGGCAATAAAAAACCGCTTCCTTCCCCTTTGCACTATAGGTCTTGTAATCCTCCAGCGACCTGCCCGAAGGCATCTTGTCCAGCCAGACCTCAAAATCGATCCGGTCCGAATGCTTATAAAGAATCACTTTCTGAACGATCCTTTCACATCCCTCTGCCGTTACTTCTGAAACAACCATCTGCATCAGATTCCCTTTTAATGTGGTAAAAGTGGCCTTTTCAGGATGATAGGAGGTGGCCCCGTCCAGATAATTTCCTGTATTGAATCTTTCGTAATAATACTCATTCAACTTAAAGCGCGCCTGCTGGTCCACCAGTTCCCGTTCCAGTTTTTTATCATAAATGCTGGAAACGGCACCCGTCTGTTCATCAAATACCAGTTTATAGAAGTCATTTTCAATGGATGGAGCCCCTGTAACCGCTGTTGGTGCAACAGTAACCGGATTATTATTCAACTTCAGTATATAGGTTTTATAGCCCATGGAGGGCACATCCCCGGCAAAAAAGAGGATTTCTCCCGCTTCCCCTACCTGGAAATTTACTTCCCTGCCAGTGGTATTATCCAAAAGTCCGCTGAGCCCTTTCCCTTCAGGCAACCGGAACCGGACTATCCCTGAGCGTTTCCTCACCAGGGAGTTCTGAACCACCAGGGTATGCTTGCTTTCTGTAGTGATCTCCCCTTTCAACCCTGCAACAGCTATTTCCTCCGCCTTCCCGGTAAAATTCCAACCCTCTCTGATCAGGTCCCGGTGCATCTCCTGTTCCAATTCGTAATAGGTGCCTGCAGCTGCAGATTGATCGTCCAGCGAAGGCGGGGAATAAAAGGGGCCTTCCGAATAGGCCCCGTTGGTATGTTCGGCCCACATGAGCAATCCGTGATACGCCTGATAGATGTCGATCCAGGGAAATGTAGAGGCCGATACAGCCGAAGCGATGGTGGCCCACTTTTCTACCGAAGGCAGATGGGAATAGAGCCTGCGGGCTTTATTGGCATACTCTACGTCTGCGTCATCCATGTCTGCCCATGCATTGGGTGCATCCTTGTCAAAAGTCTTGAATGTCTCTTTGTCCTGCTGGCTATTCAAGTCGTCGAAATACATATCGAAAGTGCCGGAGATCAGAACCGGGTTGGAATAGGTTTCATTCCAATTCCTGATTCCCTCCACGTTTTTCATATCAGGCAACCCGAAATCGTAACTGTCTTCCGCCAGGATGCAGTCGTATGGATAGTTTTTATGTGTCTCATACCGGCGGCTTATGGCAGCCACTTCCTGGATATCATAGTTTATTAAGCGGTCAGGCGAGTAGTAGTGCCACACCTTAAACAGTGTCATGCGGGAATCTTTGTCCGGCGATTGCCAGTAGAAAGCCGCATCATCCTCCGCCCCGTCAAATTCCTTAATGGCAGAATTTCGCCCAAAAAAGAAATAGGGCATATCCGCCTCTTTAGCATAAAGGGCCAGGGCACGGGTGAATCCCACCACATCGTCGTTCAATGCGGTTTTTGAGGGTGCTGTGCCAAACCAGTCACATACATACCGGTTGGGGGTGTAGAAGTGCCGCGCCATGGCTTCATAACTCATATGTTCGGTCATCACCGAGTTGTGGATCCCCCCCAGAGCAAACTGCCCCGTTTCGATACGGTCATATAACTCTTCAAGCACCTCCTCAGGTTGCCTGGAAAGAAACTGGATCATCGGTTCACTGGTCTCCACTGTCCAGTGGAAACGGCTCTCTTCCGGCCAGGTGTCTGTCCTGCGTGCGAAATCCATGGCCATTTCGATGCCCATTTCCCGGACATCACGACGCATGAAATGGTAATAGTCGGCATACCCCATGTCGTGGTGCGATACCTGTACATCATATATCTTCCACGCCTTGGGGGGATTGAATTGTATGGTCTTGCAGTAGAGTATCTCCCCTTCATGGCTGACGGTAACCTTCACCTGTTCCCGCCGGGTCAGGACGGGAAATTCAAATGACAGGGCAAAACGCTCATCCGTCAGCTCCTCCCAGCGATACTGGTAAGTACGCTCACCGGAGAATTCCATGGTCCCATCCAGTACCCGGTAAGGGTTTTCCCGGAGTTTGACCAAGCCAATCTGCAGGGGTTGGTTACCGTTCCGCTTAACAATGGATGTGGAGTAGACTTTGATTTTTCCCTCCGGGCCCTGATGCGCTATTACGGGGACCGGAATCCCAATTAATAATCCGGTTACAACAATTAAAAAAAGGTGCATTCTCATGACTATGCGTATTTTCCAAATTTTTTTACCGTATCGATCATGGCGAAAATATTTTCCAGCGGAATATCATCGTGGAAACTGTGGTCCGACGAAACAATGTAACCTCCACCCGGTTTCCCGATTTCCAGGCACGATTTCGTTTCTGCGATCACATCCTCCACTGAACCGCTGACCAGGGTCACTTTGTTGTCCACATTACCGATACAACAAAGCCTGCCCGTATAACGCTCCTTCACAGTTTTCAGGTCCATCCCCGCACCACGCTCCACCGGGTTATAGCCCGCGATCCCGGTATTCACCAGCCCGTCCAGCATATCCCAGATCTTACCATCGTTGTGCATGATCACCGGGAAGCCACAGGACTTAAGTCCCTGCACCATTTTTCTGAAAGGAGGGATGAAAAACTCATCGAACTGTCCGGGGGCGATCAGCGGTCCGGAAGTGCCCCCCCAGTCATCCGAAATAAAAAAAGCGTCGATCCCCTCCATGGCAGCCACCCTTTTACCCACTGCCAGTGTCCACTCCACATAAGCCTGGTTGATCTCATGCACCAGATCCGGATCGGTGAACATGGCCATGCTGAAATCGGGAAGATCCATAAAATACCAGCTCATCATGGTAAAAGGACCAAGCATTCCGCACAGGATGGCAGTCTCTCCCTCATTGGCCTTTACCGCACCGGTGATCCGGTCCAGCCGGAAGGGTGCATCCGGATCGGGCAACCGGTAATTATTCCAGTCGTTTCGGTTTTTGATCGGAGTATCCCTCTGGGCCATGATGGGCCAGCCGTTCTTGATGTAGGAAACACCCCACTCATCCACATACCGGGTGCCCTCTTCGTGTGCCTCCTCTTCCGTGCCACAAAAACCATTGATGGGGATCCAGGATGAATCGATGCCGATCTTATGAGCCAGCTTAACAATGGATTCGCCATCATAAAGGTCCGATTTATAGCCCAGTACATGCTCCTGAAGGTTGGGGCTGAAAAGGTGGTCAAACAGGGGAACCCGGTCGGGTATTCCACATTGCAATGCAGTCAAAAATCGTTGTTTCGGAGTCATCTGCTTATTTTTATTTATGTGCTTTTCCAGTGGTTTTCCAGTATTTTTCAATCTCTTCCAGCGTTTTGCTTTTAGTTTCAGGGACATATTTCCAGATAAACCACAGGGCCGGAAGAGTCAGGCCGGCATATAAGAAAAAGGTTCCTGAAGGCTCGATATGATTGATCAAAACCGGATTGGTCAGTGTAATAAAAAAGCCGGTGACCATAAGCGAGAAGCTGCCGATGGAAACCGCCAGACCCCTGATGCGGGTGGGGAAGATCTCGCTGATGATGACCCATACTATGGGACCATAGGAAAAGGCAAAACTGGCCACATAAAACAGCAATGGGATGATTATCAGTTTTGAACCCATCGCAAACAGGATCCCTACACCGGCCAGGGAAAGAAAGGCACCGGCCACTCCAATCAGAAGCAACTTCCGCCTCCCTGTTCTTTCAATAAAATAGATCGCAACAAAGGTGAAGAGTGAATTGACCACTCCCACCAGGACCGCTCCCAGGAAAGCGCTTTCAATACTGGTAATGGCTTCATTGATGATATTGGGAGCAAAATACATGATAGCTGCGATCCCGCTCAGGTGTGAAAACATGGGCAACAGAACCCCGATCAGGAAAGGTCGTTTTAGAAAGGGAGAGAAGAGTTCCCTGAAACCGCCTTTTTCCTCCCTGACCATCTCCCTGACCTCTCTTATCTGCTTTTCAGCCCGCACCTTCCCACCGATCCGGATCATGGTTCTCATGGCTTCTTCTTCTCTTTCACGGGCCACCAGCCATCGCGGGCTCTCCGGGGTAAACAGAAGGGATACCAGGAAAAATAGCGCCACCGGTATCTCGGTCCCGAACATACCCCGCCAGATCTCTTCCACAAACAACCATTCCCTAAGTCCGGAGGGACCGCTTTCCGAAATCACACCCGCCCGCTCACCGGCATGATGCAATACGATCCAGTCCACGGCAAAAGCCAGGAGAATACCCAGTGTAATGGAGAGCTGATAGATGGAGACGATCTTCCCCCGGTTCTCCGGCAGGGCCAGTTCAGAAATGTAGACCGGTGCCACCACAGAGGTAATACCCACCCCAATGCCCCCGATGACCCGGGCGATTACCAACAGGTGAAAAGCTGTATCCAGATCAGAAGCGATCCAGAATGGATGCTCCGGGTTCCCCTGGAATAGTGGCGGGAGCATGGAGCCGGTGGCCGATACTGTCAACAGCAGTGCTGCCAGTATCAAGGCCCGTTTCCTGCCGAAACGGTCGGTGATGGCCCCTGAAATAATGCATCCCAGAATAGTGCCCAGCAATGCAGATGATACCACCCATCCCAGCATGCCCGGGGTTAATTGAAAATGGGACTGCAGGAAAGCGTTGCAGCCCGATATGATGGCTGTATCGTACCCGAACAGGAACCCTCCCAGAGATACGATAAAACTAAGGAAGATCACATAGCGTATGGACTTATATGTTTGCATATGCATCAGTATTTCCCATATTGTTCCACCAGTTCGCCCACCCTTCTGACCCTCTCTTCCAATCCGTCAGGCGGTACCTGGTCGGCAACTCCCAATACATACCGGGGATTCCGTACCATGATCCCGATAACCTCTTTCACATGCCTTTCAAACTCTTCTTCGCGCACATTGGTGGTGAAATAGGCTCCGGGAATTCCTCCCCACAATATGCTTTTGGAGTCTCACGCATATTCGATAACTTCCTCCCATTTCAGATCACCCACCGGATGGGGGGTCAGTGCCTCAAGCACAGAGAAGCCCACTGAAGCTTCCTGTTTCAACAAGCCCGCCAGTGTACCGTCTATATGAATGAATGAGTACTTTCCAGCTTCCCGGATGCGAGTGGTCCATTCTTCCTGGTAGCCGCGCATATACTGTTCGAAAAAATCGGGACCCACCATTTCAGAAGAGAGGTTCTCCGGAATCATAAGTACTTCTGCAGGACTCTCAACAGCGATTCTTGCCGCCTGGTCAAAAGCAGTTTTCATAACCTTCAGCAACTTCTTGAATTCCCCGGGCATTGTCATGGCGATCATCGTAACCGACATGATCCCTGCCTCCAGTGCAACCAGATGCATGAAAGGGCTTTTGGGGAGGTAACAGAGCACAATGCCCTGATCACCCACCTGCTTCAAACGCTCATAAGCAAATTCATAATCAGATTCAAACCTGGAGTGCTCATAGATATATGTCATCACGGGCAGGTCTGCCTCTGTTTTCAGGAAGTGCTCGATGGGCCCTTCCGAAAAAGAACCGGGAATGTACTCCCAGCACTCCCTCACCGAACCAACAGGGGTCGTGATCTCCTTGTACCTCCTGTTCCCCTCATTCCACGCTTTCACCCGACAATTCTCCATGATTTGCCGGTATGGAAAATATCCCTGCAGATAATATCCCACATTCAGATCCCGGTGCCACCGGATGTACGCTTCCGATTGAATGAATCCTTTAGGTTTTATACCTCTTTTTATCAATGAATTAGCCCAGTAATCCAGATCGCCGAACCAGGGAAGAGAATCGGGCTGCTCACCTTTCAGGATACTAAGTACGCGCTCTCGATGAGTCATCAATGTTTTATTTCCATGATGAACGAATTCTTAAAATTAAAGAAAAACCATGAATTATCTTTTCCTTTAGCTGCGTTGTCATTCAATCACCCAGCGGATTTGCATTAATTGCTAACTTATACTGCTCAATTATAGCACTGCAATGAAAATATGTTTTTTAACCACCTGTACGATGTTGCTGATTGCAACCGGTTTATCTGCGCAGCAATTATCACAAATCCGTTTGCAGGATCCATCATCCAATGACCCCGTTACCGGAGCAACTTTCCGGTACGGGGATCAGCATGGATCTTCCGACCAGGAAGGTCGGATCAGTTTCCGGTATGACAAAGGGCGGTCAATGCAGCTGTCCCATGTTGGATATGGCCAGTGGGTTCTGTCAGACAGAACAGTGCAGAAAATGATCCGAAAAGGTGTCCTGCTCTGGAAAAAGGGGAGCATGGAGATCCATCCCGTGACCGTCATCGGCCTGCATGCCGGATTGGGCAAACCCGAATCGCTTCAACTGGATTACATGGATCGGATGGCACATGACGGTGGAGTCCTGATCGATCAGGTTCCTGCGATTTCCGGCATACGCAAAAGCGGGGGTTACGGATTCGATCCCGTGCTGAGGGGATTCAAATATGACCAGCTTAATGTAGTTCTGAACGGATGCCAGTACGCTTCTGCTGCATGTCCCAACCGTATGGATCCGCCCACCAGCCAGATGGCTCCCAATATGATCGAGCGGGTAGAGATCCTGAAGGGCCCTCATGCCCTGCGGTATGGAAGTGCTTTTGGCGGCACCCTCAATTTCATTCCCGCATCCCTCCGTTTCAGCGAAAAACCTGACCTCTACGGCAGGTTATCGGCCGGATATGAGAGTAACGGGAACATTCTTCGCAGCGAAGGGGTGATGGGATTCGGCCATAAGAGGGTTGACATAGGACTTTTCGCCTCCTGGTCCGAAGGAAATGATTATTTGGATGGTGACAGGAGAGTGGTCCAGTCCGGTTTCAGCCGGGGCAGTTTAGGAATGAATATGGGACTCAAGGTTCATAAAAACCAGGAGCTTCGCATTTCTGTCATCCGGAATCTGGCCAGGGATGCTGATTTTCCGGCCTTGCCAATGGACCTGCGCAAAGACGATACCTGGATGTACAACCTCCAGCATGAGATCCGGGTCAGGTCCGGGAAACTCCGCTCCTGGAAAACGATGGTTTTTGGTTCCCGGGTCAATCATTTCATGGACAACCTGTTAAAACCCCTGGATCCGAGAACCATGAATGCAAAAACAGCGGCAAGTACCCGCAATTACGGCGGGCACACTGAAGGTACCTGGAATTTCGAAAGCAGTATCCTTTATGCAGGGATGGATCTTCGTATTGAAGGTGCAGAAGGGATCCGGACCAGGGAATTCCTTATGGGACCCAATGCGGGCAATGCAGTGACTGACAATGCCTGGCAGAACAGCCGGATCAGTAAAACAGGGATCTTTTCTGAATTCCAGTTCCATCACGACCAAACCAGGTTTATCCTTTCAGCCAGAATGGAAGCGAACCATGCTGAAATCATGGATCCCGATCCCGGTTTTGATTCCACATATCCGGAAACGAAGGATACCCGCATCAATCCCAGTGTCAGTATCGGAGCGATTAAAAGCTTCCTGCCAGGTATCTCACTGGGTCTCTGGATGGGACGTGCAACCCGGAGCGGAAGCCTGACCGAAAAATATATCAATTATTTTCCTGTGGGACTGGATCCTTACGAAATGCTCGGGAACCCGGGTCTTAAGCCGGAAGTAAACAACCAATTGGATGTTAACCTGAAATGGAGCAGCGGACAAAACATCATCAGTCTGGATCTTTTTTCCTCACTGATGCAAGATCATATCTCCTCTGTAATCGATACTTCCCTCTCTCCCCGTCTTCCCGGAAGCCCGGGAGTCAGGCGATTTGAAAACCTGGAGTACGCATCAAAAGCAGGTTTCGAATTCAGCTGGAGCCAGATGCTTGTAACAGGACTGCAACACCAGATGGGCTTTGCATATACTTACGGGCAGGACCTTGAACGTGGAGAACCGCTCCCGGAGATTGCCCCGTTTGATTTCAGGTACAGCCTCACCGGGAATTTCATCAAAGGAAAACTACACCCGGAAATCCTGTTCCGGTATGTACTGCAACAATCCAGAATCTCGGCTGAATACGGAGAGACAATCACTCCCGCTTTTTCCCTGATGGACCTCAGGCTCTCATACCAGTTGCTAAAAC
>JANTFK010000028.1 GCA_024763595.1 Bacteroidales bacterium
CATGCCGGGCTCGAATGGATGCAGACGATCAATGGGATCATGCACATCAAGTCCAAGTGAATGAGAGGTGCCATGCATGAGGTATCGTTTCCACAAGGGATCGCGGGATGTGTGTTCCCTGGCTTCTTTCAAAGTATAAAGACCCAGGCGAATATGCTCCTCTTCCCAAAGTTCACTCACATTGTTGTTGTATTCCTTCAAACTCGTGCCCGGCACCATCATGTCTCGGGCCTGCCTGAAGATTCTGTGGACCGCATTGTAAATCTCACGCTGCCGGACGGAGAACCGTCCACTGACCGGTATGACCCTCGTGCAATCTACTGCATAATTGTTAACCTCTGTGCCAAAATCCAGCAGCAGCAACTCCCCGGCCCGGCACTGACAGTTATTGCTGGTATAATGCAATACCAGGGCATTATTCCCCGCTGCCACAATGGGGTCATATGCATGCCCTTCAGCTCCCTGTCCTATAAACTCCCCGATGATTTCAGCTTCCACCTGGTATTCCCACACACCAGGTTTTATCATATCCAGCACCCTTAAAAAAGCAGATCCTGTTATGGCCGCTGCCTTACGCATCTCAGCGATCTCCTCCACTTCTTTTACCATCCTCAACCGTATCATCATGGAGGATAGGGGAAGTGTAGTAAAATCAATCATTGCAGGCGGTTTATCCGAATAGATCACAGAAGCTTCCCGGATCAACCTGCCAGATATATCATCCAGCTCTTCCAGCCATGCTACATGGCTGATCCCTGAAAGCACCGTTGCTTCATTAAAAGTGAGTAACGGACCAGTCCACAGGTCCGATGTTCCGGTAGATTTTCTGATAAATAATATTTCGCGCAGATGCGGGTCATCATGACCGGGGAAAAACACAAAGACACTCTCCGCCTGGTTGATACCCGTCAGGTAAAAAAAATTTGACTCTTGCCGGTACGGATAAAACTGATCACCGTTCCTTTGAGCCTTTTCGGCCGAACCGATAATAACAAGCGAGCCGGGCCTTACAAGACTGGCCAGTTTATTCCTGTTTTTGATAAAAAGTGCGGCCGGGACCGGTGCTGACTTCATAAAAAGCGTAACTATGTAAAAAAGCAGATATTCTTATCTGTTTTAAGAAATATTTTTCAACTTTAGAAGAGAAATAGAAAATACTATATTTGTTCTCACTTTTTGCAATTTAGGTAACTTATTTTAATTGTAGTCCTATGTCTGGAATTTTAACCACTTCCATAGGGAAGAAACTATTGATGTCGCTGGCGGGTATTTTTCTGCTTACTTTCCTGCTGGTTCACCTGGGAATCAATCTGCTTGTCATCATCTTTGACGATCCCATGGTTTATAACAAAGCGGCCCATTTTATGGGTACAAATGTACTGATCAAGATATTTGAGATCGTTCTGTTTGGCGGACTCCTGCTACATATGATTTATGCTTTGATCCTGCAGGTACAGAATTGGATCGCACGTCCCAAAAGATATAATAAGGCCAATTACTCCAACACCTCCTTTTTCTCAAAATTCATGATCCATACAGCCGTTATCATAATGGTTTTCCTGGTGATCCACTTTATTGACTTTTATTTCAAAGCCAAATTCGGACATGCTGCGGAGATTCATATTGACGGCGTTACATATCATGATTTTGCCGCTGAGATCGAAGACAAATTCAAAATGCTGCCATTCGTTATATTTTACATTGCAGCTTTTGTTTTTCTGGGGTTCCATCTGATTCACGGATTTCAGTCAGCTTTTAAAACCCTGGGGTTGGAAAATAAAAAATATACGCCTGTGATTCAGTTTCTGGCTGCTCTTTACACTGTTATCATAGTAGGTGGATATTCCATCATGCCCCTTTTGATCTACTTCAAGTAATAATATAATAAGCAATCAATATGGATAAAATACAATCCAGGATACCCGAAGGACCTTTAGCGGAAAAATGGTCAAATTTTAAATCCAATCAGAATCTTGTCAATCCCGCCAATAAAAGGAAACTGGATGTGATCGTGATAGGTACCGGTCTGGCTGGAGCGTCAGCAGCAGCTTCTCTCGCCGAGATGGGTTTCAAAGTAAAATCCTTTTGCTACCAGGATAGTCCCAGGCGCGCACACAGTATAGCTGCGCAGGGTGGTATCAATGCTGCCAAGAATTACCAGAATGATGGTGACAGTATTTACCGTTTGTTTTTTGACACCGTCAAGGGTGGAGACTACCGTTCGAGAGAGGCCAATGTATACCGGCTTGCAGAAGTGAGTAACAACATCATCGATCAATGTGTGGCACAGGGAGTACCTTTTGCCCGTGAATACGGAGGAACGCTGGATAACCGTTCATTTGGCGGAGCCCTTGTGTCCAGGACCTTCTATGCCAGGGGGCAGACCGGTCAGCAATTGCTCCTGGGAGCTTACCAGGCCCTGAACCGGCAAATTAAAAAAGGGAACGTGGAGATGTATCCGCGGATGGAGATGTATAATTTGGTTGTGATTGACGGCAAGGCCAGGGGAATCATCGGACGTGATGTCATTACCGGCAAACTGGAGCGGTTCAGTGCCCATGCAGTAGTGCTGGCCTCCGGTGGGTACGGGAACGTATTTTTTCTCTCTACCATGGCCATGGGTGCCAATGCCAGTGCAGCATGGCAATGCTTCAAGAAAGGGGCCCTCTTTGGGAACCCCTGTTTTGTTCAGATCCACCCCACCTGTATTCCTGTTCATGGTGAATACCAGTCTAAACTGACCCTGATGAGTGAAAGCCTTCGAAACGACGGCCGCATCTGGGTGCCTAAAAAGAAAGAGGATGCAGAACGGCTCCAGCGTGGAGAGATCACCGGGATGGATATTCCTGAAGAGGACCGGGACTATTATCTTGAGAGGCGTTATCCCGCTTTTGGAAACCTTGTTCCCCGGGATGTGGCTTCCCGTGCAGCCAAAGAACGTTGTGATGCCGGTTTCGGGGTTAATTCTACCGGGCTGGCGGTATTCCTCGACTTCAAGGATGCCATCGAAAGGCTCGGGAAAGACGTGATTGAAGCCAAATACGGCAATCTTTTCCAGATGTATGAAAAGATCACTGATGACAATCCCTATGAGGTACCCATGATGATCTATCCGGCCATCCACTATTCCATGGGAGGAATCTGGGTGGATTATGAATTGCAGACCTCCATTCCCGGATTGTTTGCTATTGGTGAATCCAATTTTTCAGACCATGGTGCAAACCGCCTGGGTGCATCGGCCCTGATGCAGGGGCTTGCAGATGGCTATTTTGTGCTTCCCTATACCATTCAGAATTTCCTGGCCCATGAGATCAATACGCCCAGGTTCAAAACGGATATACCTGAATTTGAAGCAGCTGAAAAAGAGGTTCAGGAACAGCTGGAAAAACTGATGGCCGTGAAGGGTACAAAATCTGTGGATACGCTGCATAAGCACCTGGGCAGGATCATGTGGGAATATGTGGGCATGGCCAGGAACCGTGATGGCCTGATGAAAGCCCGGAAAGAGCTGAAAATGCTGAAACAGGAGTTCTGGACCGATGTAAAAATTCCGGGTAACCTGGATGACCTCAACCCGGAGCTTCAGAAAGCCAGCAGGCTGGCCGACTTTCTCGAACTGGGAGAATTGATGACCATGGATGCGTTGAACCGGGAAGAGTCATGTGGCGGGCATTTCAGGGAAGAGTACAAGACCGATGAAGGAGAGGCGCTGCGAAATGATAAGGACTTCACCTATGTGGCTGCCTGGGAGTACAAGGAAGAAGGGAAAGATCCGGAACTTCACCGCGAGCCGCTGATTTTTGAAAATATTGAAGTAAAACAAAGAAATTATAAATAAGAGAAGATCTGCCATGAACCTGAAACTTAAAATCTGGCGCCAGAAAGATTCCAAAAGTAGGGGAAAGTTTATTAACTACCAGTTAAAGAATATTTCACCCGATAGTTCTTTCCTCGAGATGCTGGATGTCCTGAATGAAGAGTTGATCTCAAAGAACGAAGAACCTGTAGTATTTGACCACGACTGCAGGGAAGGTATTTGTGGTGCATGCGGCATGTATATCAACGGGAGGCCACACGGACCGGACTCTCTGATAACCGTGTGCCAGCTACATATGCGTAAATTCAATGATGGAGATACCATCGTGATTGAGCCATGGCGTGCGAGGGCTTTCCCTGTGATCAAAGACCTGGCTGTGGACCGTTCAGCATTTGATAAACTGATCCAGGAGGGAGGCTATGTTTCTGTGAATACGGGAAGTGCTCCGGATGCAAACAGTATCCCTGTCAAAAAAGAGTTTGCCGACCTGGCCATGGACGCTGCTGCATGTATCGGGTGTGGTGCCTGCGTGGCTGCCTGCAAAAACGCTTCAGCCATGTTGTTTGTGGGAGCCAAGATATCTCATCTTGCCCTTCTTCCCCAGGGGAAGGTAGAAGCCTCGGAACGTGTTAGCCGGATGGTGGTCAAAATGGATGAACTGGGATTTGGTAACTGCACCAATACAGGTGCCTGTGAGGCAGAATGTCCCAAAGGAATTAAACTGACCAACATCGCCAGGCTGAACAGGGAGTATTACAAGGCTGTCTTCTAATCTGGTCAGGAGTGCATGGTCTCCTCAACCTCCTCCACTGTTTTGGGTATGGGTGTCCCCAGTATACGACTGCCTGAAGCGGTTATCAGTATATCATCCTCTATCCTAATCCCTCCGAAATCGAGGTATGACTCCGCTTTAGCATAATCAATAAACTGTTCAAGTTTCCTGTCAGCTTTCCACTGCTTTATTAAATCGGGGATAAAATAAATACCAGGTTCATTGGTGATAACAAAACCTTTTTCAAGTTCCTTTCCCATTCTCAGGTAGGCAAGGCCAAACTGCTCACTTCTGACAATTGTATCTGTGTAACCCACAAAATCCTCTCCCAAACCTTCCATATCATGTGTATCGAGGCCCAGCATATGACCCAGGCCATGCGGAAAGAATAGTGCATGCGCCCCCGCGGCCACCGCCTCATCCACATCCCCCTTCATGATTCCCAGGCCGATCAGCCCTTCGGCTATAATTTTTGCAGCCATCAGGTGTACCTCCCGGTATGTCTTTCCAGGGGAAGTTTCCCGGATGGTCTCCGTATGCGCCTTAAGAACAATATTATAGATCTCCTTCTGACGGTTGGAAAACTTACCTCCCACAGGGAATGTCCTTGTAATGTCGCTGCCGTAACACATTGCAGTTTCCGCCCCGGCATCACACACCACCATACGGCCCTCTTCCAGCTCATTACCATGGTCATGGTTATGAAGGATCTGGCCATTCATACTCAGGATCACAGGGAAAGGAACCCCTCCTCCATGCGATAGTGCAATCCCTTCTATGGCACCAGCCAGCTCACTCTCATAATTACCCGGGAATCCCATTTTCATAGCTGTAGTATGCATGATACCGGCTACCTCTACTGCTTTCTCAATTTCACCGATCTCATGGACATCTTTTACTGAACGTAGTTTTACTACTGCCCTTATCAGTTCTTCAGAAATATAGGATGACACCTTCTCACAGGCAATCCCGAGAAGCCCGGACAAAGCGATTATCTGATCTCCGCGGTAAGGAGGCATGATATGCAACTGCCTGCCTGCCTGCAGGGCTCTTTTCAGATCTGCAGCCAATGCTTCTGAAGTGGCACTGTTTTTAGCTCCTGCTTTCCCTGCCAGGTCCTTGACCCTGGGCTGCTCACCCATCCAGATAATATCACTCATGGTAAAATCATCACCATACAGGATATCCTCACCTTCATCCACATCACAACTTCCGTAGAGGCCCGGTTTATCGATACCAAAAAAATAGAGGAAATTGCTGTCCTGACGGAAACGGTAAGTATTGTCCTTATAATTCATGGAGCTCTCTTCGTTGCCGGGGAAAAGGATTACTCCTTCACCCACCATATCACGCAACAGTTTACGCCGTTGCCAGTATACCTCTTTTGGAAACATTTGCAATTATATTTAGTTGTTATTGTTCAGGTCAGGAGAGCCAAAAGTAATCTCAATTTTTGACAAACAGCCAATATCCATGATAAAGTTAACCCGGTTCAGGGCATGTTTTACACCATAATAGAAATAATATCTTTAAATATTCGATTTTAATAGTAAATAGCGTAACCTTTTCATATACATGGCGTAAAAAATTGCGAATAGTATTGGATAGTTCAGGTTTTTTTCTATATTCGCAATTCTCCATACGCTTTTCAACGTTTTATTAACAATTTTACGAACATGCCCTACAGACGCTTACCCAATACAGACTCATCTAGGCTCAAATCTCTCTATGCAGCCTTACATAAAGGGAAAGACATCCCTCCGTTTAAACTAGCATTCACGCCAGGCTCCTACAGGAAAATCCAATCCATATTACCTGTATTCGAATCTGCCATCAATGAACATAAGAATGCGCTGAATATCCAGGCGGAAAAGAACAAAGAGTATCAGAAAAGACTAAGGAAAGTACGTCTGTACATTTCACATTTTATCCAGGTAGTAAATATGGCGGTAACAAGGGGAGATCTGAGGCCGGTTACGCGTAATTACTTTGGTCTTGAGGAAGATGGCAGAAAGGTACCTACACTTAGTTCTGAAGAAGATGTTATCAACTGGGGACGGCAACTGATCGACGGGGAGTACAAGCGACGTATGAAAGGGCTCAACCCTGTAACAAATCCGACCATAGCAGTGCTTAAGGTACACTATGATAAATTCATTGAATATCACAATTACCAAAAAAGCCTGAAGAGCCGGAGTCAGCGAGCACAGAAACAGTTGAATGAGAAACGTTCCCAGGTTGATCGCATCATCCAGCAAATCTGGAACGAAGTGGAAAACTCATTCAACGATCTGCCCGAAGAAATGCGCAGGGAAAAAGCATCAGAATACGGATTGGTTTATGTTTTCAGAAAGAGTGAATTGAATAGTATCAATCTTTTTCAGTCCCCCCGGGCAGAGGGGATCGGGTAGTTATTCCACTAATCCGGTAATACCATAGTACCGATAAAAACAGGAATACCATCAGGCTGATGAGAGCGGCCACAGGAATCATGTTGCTGGTTCCGATCTCTTCCAGCATATCATCACTGTTCCCCCTGGAATTAAAATAGTAGTAAATCACACTCATGGTATTGTTCACAAAGTGGGCCAGTATGGGGTACCATATGGAACGGCCATATAACATCAGGTAGCCCAGGATGAGGCCCAGTACAAACCTGGGAAGGAAGGAGAAGAACTGAAAATGGAATGCACTGAACAATGCTGCTGTCAAAACAATACCCACATGCCTGTTTTTTACCATTCCTGTCAAAAGCCGCTGCAATAATCCACGGAAGATCAGCTCCTCTCCCACTGCTGCAATTATCCCGATCATCAACAGGTTTACAAGCAATCCCTGGAAAGTACCGGTTGAAGTAAATGCCCGCATCATCTTTTCGGCCTCATTTTCCAGGGTCCTCAGAAATTGATCCAACGCTTTGACGGGGAATTCAATCCGCATATTAAGTTCAGCCAGGTAATTGATGAAAGGAATGATAACGATCATCATCATAACGGTCAGCAACAGCGCCATGGAACTGGTGGGACTGCGGAACCTGAAATAAGAACAGAAATCTCCTTCAAACAGAAATGAAAAAATAAAGGCCGGTATAATAAACGTTCCCACCGATCCAATGATCTGAATAAATTTGGTTGCTGCAACATAACGCGGATCATCATAAGCTCCCAGGGAGATCATCTCTGAAAAGCTAAAACCATATATCCACCCGGCCAGGAAAACGCCCAGGAACTGAAAAGCCAGAGCAAAAATAAACAGGATCACCACTGAAAAAAGAAATTTTTCAGATGGCCTTAAGCCGGCAAGTAATGCTTCTCTCGACACGAAATTTTGTATTTTTGCAAACTGAACCACAAAGAAAGCAAAATTTGTGAAGATTGGCGATCTGGACCTCGGTCACCAACCCCTGTTTCTGGCTCCCATGGAGGACATCACTGATCCCTCTTTCAGGCATCTTTGTAAACAATCCGGGGTAAATATGATGTATACTGAATTCATCTCATCGGATGGATTGATCAGGGATGGAGCTAAAAGCGTAAAGAAACTGGATATTTTCGATGATGAAAGGCCCATGGGGATTCAGTTATACGGGCACTTAGTAGAATCCATGGTAGAAGCTACCCGCATGGCCCTTGAATCCAAACCAGAGGTCATTGACATCAATTTTGGTTGTCCTGTCAGAAAGATAGCCCACAGGGGCGCCGGCGCCGGTATGTTCATGAACATTCCATTGATGATGAAAATGACCCGTGCCATTGTGGAGGCGTCGACTGTACCGGTAACCGTTAAGACACGCCTGGGCTGGGACGAGCAAAATAAAGTTATCTTTGAGGTTGCCGAACAGCTTCAGGACCAGGGAATCAGTGCTCTAACCATCCATGGGCGCACCAGGGCACAGATGTATAAAGGCAGGGCCGACTGGACGCTTATTGGTGAAGTGAAAAACAATCCCAGAATGGTGATCCCCATCATAGGTAACGGAGATATCACCAACCCGGTGGAAGCCCGGCACGCATTTGAACATTATCATGTGGACGGGATCATGATTGGAAGGGCAGCAGTGGGTAAACCCTGGTTGTTCGGCCATATCAGGCACTATCTTGAAACAGGGGAACTCCTCCCCGAACCTTCTGTCTCTGAGAAAGTAGACATGGCCAGGCTCCAATTCTCCAAATCACTGGAAATGAAATCCGAACCGGTGGGAATATATGAAATGCGACGCCACTTCTCCAACTATTTCAAAGCACTACCGCACTTTAAGGAGCTACGCCTGAAACTGCTTACCACACTGGATGTAAACGAGATCTACGATCTGCTGGAAAAGATCCGTGACCAGTACGGCGACTACAGGCCTGAAATTACAGGCGGTTTCTGGGACAAATAGGTACGGTATAAATGAACCCGGAATCAATGGTTTATGCTTCCTGAATTCTTTTGGGATAATCCAGGTTAAAGTGAAGGCCCCTGCTTTCTTTTCTGGCCTGGGCCATTTTAATCACCAGATATCCCACGTTGATCAGATTGCGTAACTCGCATATCCTGAGTGATACTTTTGATTTCTTATAAAGCTCCTCTGTCTCCCGGTAGATGATTTCAAGTCTTACTGCAGCCCTTTCAAGGCGAAGATCAGAACGAACGATCCCCACATAGTTTGACATGATCTGCTTCACCTCTTTCATATTCTGTGTGATCAGCACCATCTCTTCCGGATGGGTGGTTCCTGCATCATTCCAGGAAGGAATATGTTCTGCAAAATCATAATCCGGTACATGTTTCACCGCATGTTTCGCCGCACGGTCAGCAAATACAATGGCCTCAATGAGTGAATTGGAAGCCAGCCTGTTTGCTCCGTGGAGCCCTGTGGAAGATACCTCCCCAACTGCATAGAGCCGGTTGATCCATGTCCGGGCATTCACATCCACCTTGACACCTCCGCAAACGTAATGTGCTGCAGGCACAACCGGGATCCGGTCTCTGGCAATATCAATACCAATCGATTTACACTTCTCTGTAATATTGGGGAAATGTTCCTTCAGGGTTTTCTCATTCAGGTGGGTGGTATCCAGGTATACAAAATCGTGACCATGGATCTTCATCTCATTGTCAATGGCCCTGGCTACGATATCCCTGGGTGCCAGGCTTCCCCGTTTATCATATTTATTCATGAACTTCTCACCCTCCGGGTTCCTGAGAACTCCTCCATACCCACGCATGGCTTCAGTGATCAGGAAAGAGGGTGATTCACCCGGGTTGTAAAGGGAAGTTGGATGAAACTGTATGAACTCCATATTCTCAATAACTCCTTTCGCCCTGTATACCATGGCAACCCCGTCGCCCGTCGCCACGACCGGATTTGTGGTGGTGGAGTAAAGGTTACCTGCGCCTCCTGAGGCAAGCAGGGTCGTTTTCGCAAGGATCTTGATCACCTCTTCTGTTTTCAGGTTCAGTACATAGGCCCCGTAACACTCAATATCGGTCATATGCCGCTTCACCAGTTTCCCCAGATGATGCTGTGTAATTAGATCCACAGCAAAATGGTGCTCCAGAATATCAATCTCAGGATGCCTGCGGGCCTGCACTGAAAGAGCCCGCTGAATCTCCTGCCCCGTATTGTCCTTATGATGCAGGATCCGGTACTCAGAGTGCCCCCCCTCTTTGGCCAGTTCATATTTCCCGTTGGCTTCCTTATCAAAGTGTGTGCCCCACTTTATTAGCTTCCGGATCTGTGCCGGAGCCTCTTTTACCACCAATTTAACCACCTCTTCATTACACAGGTTATCCCCTGCTATCAGTGTATCCTTCACATGTTTCTCATAACTGTCCGGTTCATAAGTAACAGCTGCAACACCTCCCTGGGCATACCTTGTATTTGTCTCATCCATGTCTGCCTTTGTGATCAGGCAAACTTTCCCGTGATCGGCTGCTTTCAGGGCAAAACTCAGGCCTCCCAACCCGGACCCAATCACCAAAAAATCATATTTTCGCTCCATAGTACATCCAATGAGTTCTATAACAAATATAGGAAAACCTTCAGAGAATAATATTAATAAGCTACTTTTGAAAGGCATGATAACAATCCTCACTATCGTCGGGGCCAGGCCCCAGTTCATTAAAGCTGCTGCACTGAGCAGGGAGATAAGGAAGGAATATAGCACTAAGATCCGCGAGGTGATCCTGCACACCGGTCAGCATTACGACACCTCCATGTCGGAAATATTTTTCCGGGAGATGCAGATCCCCGTACCGGATTACAAGCTGGATATCGGTTCCGATACCCACGGGAAGCAGACAGGAAAAATGCTTCAGGGAATTGAAACAATCTTGTTGACGGAAAAACCGGATGGTGTCATTGTGTATGGAGATACCAATTCTACCCTGGCTGGAGCGCTGGCTGCAGCAAAGTTGCAGATACCGGTCATTCATATTGAAGCCGGATTAAGGTCATACAATAAACGAATGCCCGAAGAGATCAACCGCATCACGTGTGATCATGTGAGTACACTGCTTTTCTCCCCTACACTCACCGGGGTAAAAAACCTTTTAACTGAAGGTATCGTTCACAGTAATCAGCCACCTTTCACCTTCGACCACCCGGGTGTTTACCACTGCGGGGACCTGATGTATGACAATACCCTCTACTTCAATGAGGCGGCCAGAAAGCGTTCCACCATCCTGCGGGACCAGGGACTGGAGGGTCATCCTTTTATGCTGGCTACGATACACAGGCCCTTCAATACCGATGTGAAAACCAACCTGAAAAATATTCTCCACGCACTGCATCAGGTTTCCCGGGAACGCCGGATCCCTGTGATCCTTCCTCTTCATCCCCGTACTGTCCGTGCTGTCGAAGAGCTGAGAGCGGAAGGTGCATGGAGCATAAGCGGTGACGTTCCATCGATCCGGTTGCTGGATGCAGTCTCTTTCCTGGATATGATATGCCTGGAAACGGATGCAGATCTGATACTTACTGATTCGGGAGGGGTACAGAAAGAGGCGTGGTTTCTGAAAAAACCGGTAGTGGTCCTCAGGGAGGAAACCGAGTGGATCGAGATCATTGAATCGGGAAACGGAAAACTTACAGGAGCATCTCCGGAAAAAATCCTGGAGGCCGCGCTGGGTTACCTGGATAACCCGCCAGCCTCATTTCCTCCCATCTTTGGGAACGGGCATGCTGCCAGGGAGATCCTGGAAGTACTCACATCGGTGCAATGGCAGTAATGCATCAATCCAGATGGTTTATTCACTGTTTTTTATGGACGTTTCAATTGCCTGATGTACTTTTGTGGATCTAATTATAAAAAAGGGATTGTATATGGCGCAGGAAGATGTGTTTAAAAAGCTGGTGGCTCATTGTAAGGAGTATGGTTTTGTGTTTCCATCCAGTGAGATCTATGACGGACTGGCTGCAGTTTATGATTACGGCCAGTATGGCGTGGAACTGAAGAATAATATTAAGAAGTACTGGTGGGATTCACTGGTCCTGCTCCATGAAAATATTGTGGGCCTTGATGCAGCTATCTTTATGCATCCTACAATATGGAAAGCTTCCGGTCACGTTGATGCTTTTAACGATCCCCTGGTCGATAACAGGGACTCCAAAAAAAGATACCGTGCCGATGTGCTGATCGAAGATCAGATGGCCAAATATGAAGGGAAAATCCTGAAGGAGGTTGAGAAGGCCCGCAAGCGATTTGGCGAGGATTTTGACGAAGAACAGTTTCGCAGCACCAATCAGCGGGTACTGCGGAACCAGGAGAAGCTGGAGAAGCTGCACAGCAGGTATGTGAGGGCGATGAATGATTCTGACCTGGAGGAACTCTGGCAGATCATCATTGATGAAGAGATTGTATGTCCCATCTCAGGAACCCGGAACTGGACAGAAGTACGACAGTTTAACCTGATGTTTTCCACAGAAATGGGTTCCACTGCAGAAAGCGCCAGTAAAATTTATCTACGCCCCGAAACTGCCCAGGGTATTTTTGTGAACTACCTGAATGTTCAGAAGTCGGGCAGGATGAAGATCCCGTTCGGCATTGCCCAAACCGGGAAAGCATTCCGAAATGAGATTGTTGCCAGGCAGTTTATTTTCAGGATGCGGGAATTTGAACAGATGGAGATGCAGTTTTTCGTTCCGCCCGGAACTGAACTGGAATGGTTCCGGTACTGGAAAGAGGCCCGCATGAAATGGCACCGTGCCCTTGGCTTTGGAGATGATCATTACCGCTTCCATGACCATGATAAGCTGGCCCACTATGCCAATGCAGCCACCGATATTGAATACCGGTTCCCATTTGGATTCAAGGAAGTGGAAGGAATTCACTCCCGCACCGATTTCGACCTGGGCAGCCACCAGGAATACTCCGGTAAAAAGATGCAGTATTTCGATCCCGATACCAATCAAAATTACGTTCCCTATGTGGTGGAAACATCCATTGGACTGGACCGTATGTTCCTTCAGATCATCTCTGCTGCATATCATGAAGAGGAACTTATCAAAGAGGATGGGACCCGGGACTCCAGGGTGGTATTGAGACTCCCCCCGGTACTGGCCCCGGTTAAGCTGGCAGTTTTTCCGCTGACCAAAAAAGATAACCTGCCTGAAAAAGCCAGGTCCATTGTGAATGAACTGAAGTTCGATTTCAACTGCCAGTATGAAGAGAAAGATTCCATCGGTAAACGATACAGGAGGCAGGATGCCATCGGGACACCCTACTGTATTACCGTGGACCATCAAACCCTACAGGACAATACTGTCACCATCCGTTACAGGGATTCCATGAAACAGGACCGGGTCGGGATCCCCAATCTGAAAGCAACCATCAAGGAGAAAGTGGACATCAGCAACCTGCTTAAACAACTTTAATCTTTACATGCCGTGAGAAGGGTACTGGTTATCACCTATTATTGGCCTCCGTCAGGAGGTGCCGGTGTACAGCGATGGCTGAAATTTACCAAGTACCTGCCCCTTTTGAACTGGCAACCGGTAATCTACACGCCTGAAAATCCGGAAGCCCCTGTTGATGATCCTTCTTTGCAGGCTGATATTCTCCCGGAAACCGAAGTACTAAAAAGACCGATCTGGGAACCTTACTCCGTCTACAAACGGTTTATGGGTATGAAGCCGGGATCACGTATCAATGCAGGGTTCCTCAGCGAACAGGAAAAATCTCATAAGAAAGAGGGCATCTCTGTCTGGATCAGGGGAAACTTTTTTATCCCCGATGCCAGGAAATTCTGGATCAAACCATCTGTCAGGTACCTGATAAAATACCTGCATAAAAACCCGGTTGATGCCATTATCTCCACTGGTCCGCCTCACACCATGCATCTGATCGCCCTCAGACTCAAGGAAAAGCTGGGTGTTCCCTGGATGGCCGACTTCCGGGATCCCTGGACCGAGATTGATTATTATGATCAGCTCAGGCTTACCCGCAGAGCGGACCGCAAACATAAAACCCTGGAAAAACACGTGCTACACCGGGCAGACCGGGTAGTGGTAGTCGGCCGGACCATGTCTGAACGGTATAACATGATCGCCGGGATTCAACCCCTTGTTGTTCCCAATGGATTTGACGAAGAAGACTTTCAAAAGGCAGAGAAGGCAGATCCACTTAAGGAGTTTACCATCATTCATATTGGTGCCATGAACCGGGACCGCAATCATGCCATATTTTGGGAAGCAGTTGCTGAACTGCTCAAAGAGGAACCTGCACTCACTTCAGGTTTCAGGATCCGGTTGGTGGGGAAGCTGGATCGTTCTGTTCACGAAAGCATTGCCCGTTATGCCCTGGAAGAACAGGTGTCAGTCACTCCATATCTTCCTCATAATCAAATTATCTCCATGCTTAAATCTGCGTCAGCGCTCTATCTTCCCATCAATAACACTCCCAATGCCAGATTGATCCAGACCGGTAAGCTTTTTGAATACCTGGCAGCAGGCAGGCCTATTCTGGGGATAGGACCGGTGGATGGAGATGCTGCAGGGATCATAGAGGAATGCAAGGCCGGCACGATGATAGGATTTGATCATATGGAAGAAGTGAAAGGTACATTGCTGCAATGGATCAAATTAAGCCTTGACGGAAAGCTTGCTGCAGAGACATCCGGTACCGGAAAATTCTCACGCAGGAACCTGACCGCTGTACTGGCAGGTGAACTGGATAAACTGACAGGGGCGCATAATCGAACTATAACCAAAACATCATGACCATGAAGTTGAAAGAACTATTGCCCGGTTTCGTTCCGCACGTTGTCGCAATCGTATTGTTCCTGATCATTGGGTTCGCCTATTTCCCGGAGGTGCTAGAAGGGAAACAACTGGGGGGACATGACAATGCCAGTTTCAAGGGTATGGCCAGGGAACTGATAGATTACAGGGAAGAAACAGGCAGGGAGGCATTATGGAGCAACAACATGTTTGGCGGGATGCCAGGCTATATGACAAGCACCGTGTACAAAGGGAACAAGCTCAGGTTCCTCTCCGGTCTCCTCCTGGCCGGACCCAGGCCTATAAGTTTCATTTTTCTTTACATGATCGGTTTCTATGTTCTGCTGCTCTCCCTACGGGTCAATCCATGGCTGGCCATTGCAGGGGCCATAGCATTTGCTTTCTCTTCCTATAACTTTGTGATCATAGCCGCCGGCCACAACTCCAAGGCCATTGCAATCGGATATATGGCACCGGTGTTGGCAGGGATCATGATATCATTCAGGGGCATGAAAATTCTGGGTGCGGCGTTGACCGGGATCGCCCTTTCTCTTCAAATCATGGCAGGACATCCGCAGATCACCTATTATACACTGATCATTATCCTGCTGTTTGGATTAACCCAGTTATACTACGCCATTCGTGAAAAATACTTCCGGGAGTTCCTGATCACCGGAGCTATTCTGCTGGTCGCCCTGGGACTGGGGGTACTCAGCAATGCTGCCAGACTGGGGACCATCATGGAATATGGTAAATATT
>JANTFK010000029.1 GCA_024763595.1 Bacteroidales bacterium
GTTAAAATTCAGATCGCTGTGGGGTAAGCGCACCACCAGTTGTGACGATTCATCTCCATCCGGTTTCCCGTCTTCATCCAGGTCCTGCTGCTTCCAGTACTGGTTTAAGCCATCGTTCCACATCATCCTTAGAAAGACATCCCCGTTTTCCATGGCACTGGCCGAACCCAGTGTGCTCGCCAGATAAGCTGAAACATCCATCCTTCCGCCCGGATTGTACCTGAGATCCATCACCAGATCAGAAACACCGGCTGCCTTGAACTCCCCCAGTACATTGTTGAGCTCATCCAGCCACTCATTGTTCTGACCGGCAGTAAACATGGTATATACAATATACCCGATCTTAAAACCCTGGTACTCGATGACCTCATGGTAGACAACTGGATTCTGATTCAGTTCTATGGCGGTCAAGGTAATTTTCTTACCATTGGATTTCACAACCTCCCCGTTCCATTTACCAAATTCAAAGGTGGAGGTTGTCTGATTATACAGCTCCCAGTAATTCTCTTTGT
The DNA here is from genome assembly GCA_024763595.1 of Bacteroidales bacterium. Taxonomy (GTDB): domain Bacteria; phylum Bacteroidota; class Bacteroidia; order Bacteroidales. The sequence goes on from JANTFK010000029.1 coordinate 513, forward strand.
TAAGCAGTTCCCCGTCGATTGAAAGGATAATATCCCCCCGGGCTACGCCTGAATCTGCAGCCGGCGAATCGGGGGTAACATATTCCACAAGGCCGATTACCTGGGTATCCGTTATCAACCCGAACATCACAGCCATGCCGGTGGCCAGCTCTACTCCATTAAACATGGCCAGCAGTGCTTCATAATCATCCACGATCCATGAAAACCGGTCATCGTCATCAAGCAGTTTATAAAAGTATGCTTCAGGATCGGGTTCCTTGTTGGGATCGATGTCAGGCATGGATGTGTTCCAAAGGTAGTAATTGTTCATTCCTTCGTCGATCCAGTTGTTGATCACCCTGATATCAGCAGGTACATCCGGATCCGGGTCGGGGTTCGGGTTGGGTATGGGATCCGGCTCTTTTTTACAGGAAGAGAGCAGAAGCACCATGCCAGCCAGCAGCAGCCAGATGTATTTAATTGGAAGATATGATTTCATGTTTCGCTTTTTTACAAAAATAATGATATCTCGGCTTTCATCTACTACTAACTCATAAAAAGCTCTACATAGTATAACGGTTTGAACATTCTGTTTGTTTGTTTCGTCTTTTTAATGTGCAATATTGTTGGTTAAACGGATGTACGGTATAATGCGTCTTTCAACTGCTCTGGTTTTTGTTGGTTTGCTTTGCGGCCTAATGTGTCCGGGACAACAATCCGGAAAAGGTACAGTGCAGCATCCTGCCTTTTCCGAAAGGGTACCTGAGCGGGAAAAGATGGTCAGGGATGGCATTGAAAACTACCCTTATCATCCGGTTGGGGATCCCGGTGTACTGCGTGCCATGCGGCGTGTGCCAAGACATCTGTTTGTTCCCGCGGAAGCGGGGGAATATGCCTATCTGAATACGCCACTTGCCATCGGGTGCAACCAGACCATTTCCCAGCCCTTTATTGTGGCCCACATGTCAGAACTGCTTGCGCTGAAGCCTTCACATAAAGTGCTGGAAATCGGGACCGGATCGGGATACCAGGCAGCGGTACTGGCCGAACTTTGTGATCATGTGTATACCATGGAGATCATTCCCGCTCTGGGAGAAAAGGCAAAGGAACTGTTAAAAGAGCTGGGATATAACCAGGTGAAGGTCCGGATTGGCGACGGATACCAGGGATGGCCAGAAGCTGCCCCGTTTGACAGGATCATTGTGACCTGTGCACCCGGTGAGATCCCTGCTCCGTTGCTGGAGCAGCTTGCTCCGGGCGGAAGGATGATCATACCGGTAGGGGGGGAGTTCAGTACCCAGTACCTGGTGGAGGTAAAAAAAAGCAACAAGGGCCGGATTACCAGGAAAGCGCATGATCCTGTACGTTTTGTACCTATGACCGGCAAGGCACTGAAATAGCACCTAATCGATTATGTGTTTCACAGGATGAACGGGAGGAGCGGGTGCTGCCGGAATAGTTGAACTGTTTCCATCCCGGTATGCAGTGTAATGGGGCGAGAGCATTTCCACACCTGTTTTGTTAACCAGGAATTAAGAAATCATACAGAAAATCAATATGAGGGCAATCGTTGTGAGAAACTGCGGTTTAGCGGGTTATTACAATTTTGGTAACGGCCCGGACCTGTCCCGATTCTACCCACCGGAGGATATAGAGACCACGGTTCAGATATGCTATATCCAGTCGGATAAGCTGGTATCCGGCCGGAACCTCTTCCTGCAGCACCACCCTGCCGTTCATGTCCAGCAGATCGATCCTTCCGCCAAGCCCGTTCATGGATCCGGTATGAACATATAAGGTGCCTATTGCCGGATTGGGATAACAACGGAGCTTACCCTTTTCAACAGAGTGACTCAACACCCCCACCGTTTCGTTCATATGGGCAACAGCTGCCTGCAGGATTTTCCCGGTGTTCCGGTCCTGTATGAAAGCTGCAACGGCCAGTTCACCGGGATCCTCCACATAGTCAGCATAGTTCCAGCTGTTTGTCCGAACCACGCTGTCTCCCTGGAACCAGCTGTCACCCAGTAATCTGCCTGCGGGTGTAGGCAGCATATCCAGTACAACATTCCGGAAGTGTGTATCACCGTTGCGTCCGGTGTAAGCAGTTACGGAGGTTTCAAAAACCACCAGGTAGAGCTGTATGTTATTCTCAAACCTTTTTTTCCGGCAGGTTACAGCGGTTGTGGCCTCCAGGCGTGAATCCAGCCAGTCAACAGAAAGGTCAATATCAAATGCCGGATGCTCAAGGGTCAGCAATCGCACTTGATCCCCGACAGGATTTTGTTTCAGGTCCGGGAAATCATAACGGTAGTCGTTACCGACCCCTCCGCCAAGGACTGTATAAGGTACCCGGGGAACTCCATAATTGAAGGAACGTGTGGTTGCGGGATCCGGATTGTTGTAACTCATGGGGTCGGGCCCGGGATAATTCATGTGATACTGCAGATCGATCACATCCGCGGGATATGTTTTCCCCAGTGAATCAATGATGTGGTCCGCCAGCCTGGAAGTATCTCCGGAACTGTTTGTAAAGTGCTCAAGTACAGTAAGTTTAGATCGCTCTGTAATGGCAACATTGTCAAATGCAAAACCCTGGTTTTCCATAACCTGATCCCCGCCGGTTGCAAAAGCAACCCGAAGGGCCACATTCGGGTTTCCCGCAACCGGATCCAGATGGTGCATGGCCGTTATCCATGCCGTATCCGGTGCGAACCGGTCCAGTCCCCAACCGGTGTGGCTCCCACCCGGCTGAAGAAAGATGCTATCCAAATTATACCATCCTATACCCGGATCGTTTTCACCAACCGTTTTCCAACCTTCCTCAGCCACATCCTGGTACTGAAGCACTGCACCACTGATGCCGGGAATAAAACTCCGCAGAATATCCATCCGGATCATGGGCCGTTTCATACCCGTGAAATCAAAACAGGGGCTCTGGATCCAGGAATATTCACGATAGCCGGTTGTTTCCGGTGGCAAACGGGTTAACCACGCCTTGTCACCCGGCACCGGGTTGTATCCGGTAAAATCGGGTTCATCCCATACCCAGCTGGCAATACCGTCATTTGAGTGAATGGTCCACATCTCATTCCTCAAGTCGAAATTCTCCTGATATCCTTCTCCGTCCAGATGAATGGTTGGCCTCAGCACAATCTCTTTTGTTGACTGACTGGCGCATCCTCCGCTGGTGGAGGTATAGAGACCTACCAGGTACCTGCCGGCAGAAGCAAATGTAAATGTGACAGTATCTGCAGGAGCTCTTGCTCCAATTTCATCCAGCAGAAGGCTGTCACTGTTTCTGAATCTCCATATGACCGTATCGATAGCACTGGAACCATATTTGGAGCGGTTAACAAACCTGATGCCGGATTCGGAGGAGTGACATTCGCTGAGCCAGGTGAAGTCAGCCACTGACCGGCTGTCAATGAGAGTATCCAAAGTATAGGCATCTTCACATCCTTCCTGCGTGGTTGCAGTGAGGCTGATGGTTTTCTGACCCTGTTCCCGGTAAAAATGGGTGGGATTTACAAGGTCACTGTAATTATCCATACCGCTGGAAGGATCGCCGAAGTCCCAGTTCCACGCTGACACAGATGATTTTTTAAGAGATTGGTTATCAAAGGATACCACATCTCCTCCTTCAGGAATGCAGGCAGTATTGATGGAGAACTTAACCTTCGGAGCCTCCAGTATGAGCAGACTTTTCCCGGTACTTGCGGTGCAGCCGTTTTCTGAAACTGCTGTACATGTTATGGTTATATTACCGGGATCTGTGTCACGCGAATCGAAGATATAACCATCGTGAATATTGCCCGATACACCGGGACCTTCAAACAGTGCATTGGCTACGCTCGATTGAAGTTCAACAGGGGAAGCACTCTGGCAATAAGTAGTTTCAGAGAGTGAAAGGAACCGCGGTTGCTCTACGGAATCCACCGAAAAAGTTTTCCTGATATAGCGGGTTTCCATGTCAGTGAATCGATATTCCACAGTGTAGTTACCAACGTTTAGCAGGGACGGATCAATGGTTGCACTGTTATCTCCATGGTCGGTAAGCGCTGATACAGGCTGGGAAGCGGAATTCAACAACCTGAAAGATCCGTTCTCAGATGTAACATTATAAACGCTAACCGCAAAAGGAGGGGCGTTTTTACAAACAGGATCAGCCGGAAGCAAAATGGATGCCTCACCAACCAAAACATAAACCTGTTTACTGGCAACCGATTCGCAACCATAATCACTGGTATAAGTATAGTAGATGGTATGGGGTGAGTTGACCGTATCTGCGATGCCGGGATAGAAATAACCGGTTGCGCTGACTACTCCCGGACCGGAAAAAGTTCCTCCGGTTAGATTGGCCTCGAGCCTGACCGGATCAGCGGTGATACTATACCCGGAAGCCAGGTTGATAATTTTCACCTCACTTTTTTCATGCACGCTCACCACCACACTGCCGGTACCTGTGTTCTCCACCCCATTCACATCCGTGACAGTGTTGATCCTGTAAGTGGTTGTCCGAACAGGGGTTACAGGAATATTTTTTTCAGCTGATGAAATATTCTGGTACAAAATTGTATGGGTACCGTCACTGAGCTCAAAACTCCATGGCGGTCTCCCGGTCAGGAACAGGTTCAGTTCCACCTCTTCCCCTTCACAGATATCAGAGGTTCCTCCGATCACCGCTTCGGGTAAGGCGGTATAGATCTCTAACAGATTGGTTTCAATGGTTTCATAGCTCTTCCCGGTATTACCGGCCGGATCTCTCATCACCATACGCATCTGCAGATCACCCGGTGCAACGTCTTGATCACCAGTTTCTACGCGGTAGGATATTTCATATACACCACCTGCAACCTCGGTGAAGGTAACCTGTGACGAATTGAGGGGCACCCCGTTTATTACCGTGCCTGTTCCCGCACTATACCCGGTCCCGTCGGCAGTTACCCTTACCTTTACTGTGCCACCCACACCCACCTCAACGGAGGGCACTTCCAGCCTGGTAACCACGGGAGCCCGGGCATCGATCGGATCACCGTCCTGTTCAATGGGGAGATGATAGGGTGCACTCAGCACGGCGCCATCTGTAATGACAAGGTTGGAGACCGGTATATCCTGTGAAGCTGTAAAGCTGTTACCACCCTCCCGGATGGTGAATGTAGCATAATAGGTGGTGGCCGTAATGCGCTGAAATCCCTCCAGGGGGTATCCTCCCACCGATCCCGATATGAGACTGTAGGGGACCCCGTCATCATCATCCACGGTAATTGTGGCAGTGATCACATCTCCTGTCTTCATGGATTCGTTGGGGATGGTAACACCATGTATCCTGATCACTTTTTGCTTAAATAAGGCTCGAATGGTATGGTCGGCAGTTACTTCCTGGAATTTATAACCGGTTAGCGGGCCCATGCTGATCCCGTCCACCACTACATCCGATATCTCATACCCAGCACCTGCACTGATGGCAAATGTCTTGTGATCCCCATATGCCACCTGCACTTCTCCGGAAGGGGAGACTTTGCCCCCTGTCCCTGCGCTTGCAGTAATAGTATACATGATGAGGGAAAAATTGGCAGAAATAGTATGGTCTGAGCGTACTTTTGAGAATTTATAACTGGTTACCGGGCCAATGCTGACCCCGTCCACCACTACATCCGATATTTCATATCCTTCGTTTGCACTGATGGTAAAGGTCTTGCTCTTTCCACGCTTTACACGTACTTTACCGGAAGGGGAGATGCTCCCTCCGTTACCCGCTGTAGCTGTTATTGTAAACTTTCTTCCTGCCAGGCTGACACTGTTTGCATGCATTGCAGAAACGGTACAAAATAACAACAGCATACTGATCAACATCGTTGAACGGAGCATACGATTACGATGTGTACGAATTCCAGGCATGTCGTTTATACAGGTGTTGCTGCTTTCAAATATAAAGGTAAGTTAAGTAAAAATTTTGTAACAGCCTGACAGGGAGCATATTTAAGCTTTGCGCATGCTGTTCAGACGCAGGAGAAACGTCTGTTTCCTGGTTCCGTGAGAAAGATGGGGATTCCCTAAGAAAGCCTGGTTTTCAGACTATTGATCAATTGAGGTAGGGAATCATAGCGGCTCAGGCGCACGCCCAGGGCTCCGCCTCCCGGATGAACTTCCACAAAATCCGTGTCCTGGGCCAGACCGAAACGCTTATAGAATGCTCGTGTGATGAACGCCTTCACCTCATCGGTATCAGCCTTTTTAGTATCCACATGCACCTGGAAGAAGTCTCCCTGTCCCGCTGCATTCACACGGATCGCCACAGCATCGGATCCAAAAGCTCTTTTCAGCATGGCTTCGGCCAGGTCGATCAGTGCCAATCCTCGAAAGAAGTTTGAACCTTCCAGCAGCCGGAAATCGGGTGGGACCTCACCTGAAAGTGATGCATCATCAAGCCCCAAGTTGTAATTAAACGGCTTTGCACCGAACCGTTCGAGCCACAGGTCGAGCAGTTCCGGCCCTTCTCTGTTTTTTTCCCATTCCAGCGTACTTTCCAGCTCACCGCGGGAGGGAAGCTTCAGGGGATCAATGGCAATGCTCTGGTCGCCACGCTGGGAACGGGTTATATACTCAATCCAGTGTTCCGGATGATGGATCAGGTAAAAGTTCTTTGCTACCTCGGCAAAGAGATAGGCTAACATGGCCCTTAACGGTGCTCCCTTTTCCTCCACTATATTTTCATGACCATCGCTCCTTCGCAGGAGCGGATCGCGCCATCCTGCAAACAGCGATTCAAACAGGGCATCGGATTTTTGTTCCGCTTCCGGCCTGTCAATATGATGTTCATCCATGAGTTGTGCTATATACCAGTCGCGATTTGAAGCAATGGCACCACGAAGTTCATCCTGTGTGGCAAGCATGGGGACCTGCAGGAGCACACCGGCGATCCAACGTCGGTTTTCCACAGTGAGAAGTCCGTCTTCCACAAGATCCTCTTCAATCTGTTTAAAAAAGTCTGTTGTCAGGGGCAGCCTGACAAGAATGGCGGCAATCTCGGCAGCCTTTCCGGTCATTTTACGTATCTCTCCTGCGGTCAGGCGATCCTGGTTGCCTGAAGCTGCATAGAATCCCCAGGACCATTTCCAGGCACTGCGATCCCGTTCGACACTATAGGGAAAGATGATCTGTAAATGCCCGGTCGGGACAGGATAAGTTCCGATAATCTGGTAGTTGTCCTTGGGATTGGAAGAAATGAGGGTGCCCTTTCCTGTACGGCCTTTCTGTATCGTTGCCTGGTCCAGCGATCCGGCGCGAACGCCCGTTCCGTATTCCGCCTGGCAGGCCAGATGGACCAGGAGGTCAGGCGGTATGTTTAAGCCGAAGAGGGCATTGATGGCATTTTTAGCAGCAACGGTTACAGCTGATGAACTGGAGAATCCGCCCTGTGGAATATTTCCCGATGAAACCAGGTGCAGCCCTTTAAAATGATCGTGACCAAGATGTTTTTTAACCCTGGCTCCCAGACTGCCAGTACGAAGTGTGCGAAGTGAAGCGATTGCATTGCCTATCAGGGCAAACGGACGGCGCATGCTGTTGCTTACCCAGCGGGAGGGTGGCGGCAAAGGCAATCCATTTTGCCTTCGGGTTTCCAGTTCACTATCACTAAAATATCCCAGGGAAAGCAGCAGATTCTCGCTCATATGCATACCGAACATTTCGTAGGAATGCAGATCTGAAATATCTTTGTCGGGGTACATGATCTCGTTATCAGATGGCAGGATATTGACACTCTCCCGGAATTGCGGCTCGATGGGATAGAGGTGTATCTGACGGTCAGATGCCTCCTGCATCAACATGACAATCTGTTCGCTGCTAGCGGCATCAGCAGCTCCGATGGGTGTCTGCCAGGCCGGTCCGAAAAAGCGACCCATATCAGGGTGCATAAAGGCGATGCGCAGCCGTCCGCCTGAAATACTGATGGCCACCGGACGGTCCGGCCTGAACTTCAGCCCCTCTTTCTTTACCGTTGCAGTAAGCTCTTCCAACTGCCTTACAATGGCGGCGGTCTGACCTATCGGGCGCTCCGAGACGATCTTTTTAGCAGCCTCTTCAATTTCAATATCCTGTGGCGACAGCAGGCCATAACCATAATCGATTAACCCTTCGAGCAGGGCCAGATCTTTGGGCCTTGTGACATCGGAAGAGAGCAGGTCATATTCTACATCTTCTACGGTAACGGTAACGGTGCGAATATCACCTCCTGCCCGGCTGATGCGGCTTACAATATCAGTAATGTAATACTGGCCCTGTGCATTGTCATTTGTAAGATCTGCCAGATACCGCGCCATGGTAGCCGCGCGTACAACATACAACGGGCAGTTGCCTTCCGTCAGGCTTTGCAACCGTTGCCTGGTTATATCATCCGGCTCTGCAGCTATATCACGGTCCTCAATGATGCCGATAACACGGTTGTTACTGTCGCGCACCACCCGTCCCTTGCCATTATTCCCGGGCGGTTCGTATTCGGCACTGAGAAATGTCAGATCGGCCTCTTTGTCCCCGGCAAAATGGGTTCTCCAGAGTCTGCGGTATATGGATGTGGGAACAATACGATCGCCCATGGTAATGATTAACAGCGGATTGGCCTCAAGTACTCCGGGAACAGCCAGGGCCTCATAGGCAGCAAAAGCAGTACCTCCGGTCGGATTATCAGAATGCACATAGATATTATCTCTACCCAGTGCATCCGCAACTTCGCGGTACCGGTATCCCACAAGGGCTGCCACCGGTGCAGGACTGAACCGGCGAAAAGAGTCAATGGAATGACGAGCCAGCGGTGTTCCGTGAATGGGCTGTATACACTTCGGGTCCTTGCCGAACCGTGTACCCTTACCTGCAGCCAGTATCACCAGTAGGGGTGAGGTTGCGGTAATACCGCCATATTGATCTACGGCTTCAGGATTCAGTATCTTCTCCTGCTTTAAAGTGACGACATCTTTAAGTGCGGATGAAAGGTTATTGCTTGTCATACGGGCCTTATCTTTAGTTCTCCAACCAGACTATACTGTAGCAATGTAAACGGTCTCCGGGTATGGTTATCTCATACCACCCATTGGCCAGATCACGCGTTTGAACAGATGCATGACCGGAAAAATCAGGGGATGCAATATAAGCATTGTTCAATCCCGGTAGTTTAATTTGAAATATAATATCGTCAACAGGGTCAGGAAATGGCTGATCCGGAACTCCGGTGGGAACAACCTCTCCTTTTTTCATCTTCGAGCCGGTGGCATTCAACAAATGTACCAGCGTGTATTTTTTCCCTTCCAGGGGCTGGTTATACACGGTAACATATATTTTTTCGGGGATATTTACTGCCTTGAAAGTGCTGCTGCTGCTTAAAAGCTGCTGAAACAGCTCCTGTTGAAAATCAAATGCCTCCCTGTTCCATTCAAATATCCACTCCTGCCTGATGGTACGTTCATCTTCCATATTGAGCCCCCCGATCCGGCCAGAGATGTAGGTGATGGATCCCAGGCCGTAAGGGATTGTTATTCCCGCCGGAATTTCCTTTCCGCCGGAGGTGTGCAGCGTCAGGAATTGCCTGATCTTTTTTGTTCCGTCAGGTGATATTTCCATGCATGCCAGCTTATTGTCCGTCGACACTTTTCCATTTTCCAGCACCAGGCGGCCACCTTTGATCAGTTTTGCCGGCAAGGGATTTTTTATGCCCAGCATTTCAGCAAATGGCCATACTGCACGCTGGTTTCCGATTGCATCAAACATCCCTGTTCGCGCTGTCAGCAACAGGTTACCCCCCCGGTCCGCATAGCGGAGGAGCAGGTCGATCTGCTCATTGCTTAAACAGCACGCATCAGGTACAATAACTGTTTTGTACCTGCCTAATTTCTCCTGTTTCAGTGAGGATTCAATCAACGTGGTATACTGGTAGTGTGCATCGTTCATGGCTTCTCCCCACCCGAAGGGATCCGTATAATAAGTTTCGTCCTGTGACCAGTCCCGGCTTTGCGTTGAAAACAACATGGCAATGTGAGCATCCGGCCTGGCCAGTTGCCGGTCCATATTATCTGCAAATGCAGTAAAGGCCGGGGTGGTTGCATTTTCAGGAATATCATTCATTTGCCAGGTTCCCTGGTTGTTCATGTTATTGATACACCAGCCAAAGTAGGAAACCTCCGGTGACTGGATTGAATATACCAGGCCAAAGACCGGGCTGCCGTAAGCCTCCCGGAGCGAGTATTTTAATTTTCGGTAAGCAAACACACTGCGGTAGGCAGCAAAGACATTACGGCTCATAATCTCCGTACCCAGAAAATCACAGGCCCGTGCAGATTCTGTCAGTGATGCTCCAAATCTTATGGGGGCGTAGTCACTGCTAAACCCGTAGTGGGTTGTATACCGCATGAAGGTCAGGTTCGGATTGATCTTCCCGGTACGTTCCTTAAGCTCTACAACCCAGTCACCCAGTACGCGGATCCTCCATTGTAACCAGGACTGCCAGAGTTTGGAATCCCTGTTATTCAGCAGGGGAGAGGTTTCATCCAGGGGCAGTGTCAGGCCTGTAGCATCATGAAACTGTTTCCGGCAACTACTGCAGCCACAGTAACTTACGCCACCGAAAGTCTCCTCGTCAATCATAAACCCGTCGATATTCGTTCGCTGTATGTGTTGAATCATCCGGTCGAAGAATTGTTCTTTAAAAGCCGGATCGACCGGGCAGAAAAAGCAACCTGGTACGTTGTCTGAGACTGTGCGCTGTAACCAGTCGGGATGTTCGGTCAGGACCCTGAAACCGGAACCCATGTTCCACAGTAGTGTCAGGTCCATGTGATCGATCACTTTGATTCCCTGGCGATGTGCCTCCTGTACGATCATGGTAATCATTTTTTCAACGCGTTTCTCCTGATTCGGAAAGGTGTGTCGCGACAGAAACCCGTTGAGCAAAATGGTGTTGATATTTTTCCCCTTCAGTTCTTTAAAACGGCGTTCCAGCAGTTCCGGAGTGTTAAACTCATCGAAGTTTCCCGAGTTACTGGGACCCAGTGATCCGAGGTTTGCGTTGAAACGCCATGCCAGCTCCGGGCTCTGCTGGTCGGGGAGTGAGGTTTTCCCTGCAGGAAGAGTTACCGCTTTATCAATTTCGTGGATCACTTCAACCGGTAGTGGTGTGGAGGAAACGGAGGTCTCCAGCAATGCGGGCTTTTTAAAATAAGCACTTCGAAAATTTACAGAGGGCTCATAAAGGCCGCTAATGCGCCAGAATCCACGGCGGAATTTGTAATCTTCATGGGTATGCTGCAGCATCTGCATGGCCAGGGTGGATATCCGCCAGTTCCCGTCAAACCTGAATGTTACCTCTCCATCCTCCAGCCATTGCGACCAGGTGATGCTGTTTGCCCTGCGGGCAGGTATGGGGAGGTCTATAACGATCCTTTTACCCGAACACACGATGGACATGGGACCGGACGCTGCTTTACCTGTCCCGGTTCTTGCAGTGATCAGGTAGAGCCCTTTTCTCTCAACACGGCTTTTGAAGGTTGCAGGCTGATTGCCATATGCGGCACTGTACAGCGCCCCCGAAGGCCTTATGGTATGCAGCTTAATGCCGTCATCCAGCCACCCGAAACCAGCTTCTTCATTATAAACGGTGCTACCTGCCTGGACAAAATGATCAGCATGTCCGGGAGCGCCGAAACAGTATGCAATGTTAACCGGCAAATCAAAGTAATAGCTGTAGAACTCATAAGCATGCCGCTGCAGGTAATCACTGTGTTCACCCTCAAATATAACTGCTTTACTGTTGAGCGTCCCGCCATATAAGGAGGAGTGAAATCCAAAGGAACACTCCAGGTAATCACCCCGCTTTTTTACGCTCCATAAACCCTGAATGTAGTTTGGCCCGCCATCGCTGTAGGTTTGCATTCCTTCCGGGTTAAAGTCTATGACCAGTTTTTTCCCGTTACCGGACAAAGCCAGCCACCTGGTCTTTTCACCGATAAAATCTTCCGGCGAATCAGACTGAAGTACACCTGTCACAGTTCTGGGCCGGAATACCCGGCCAACCACGGCCGTCCAGTGCATATTGACTACACTCTCCAGGGGAATCCTGAAACTATATGAGAGGTCCGTATCCGGCCGTTGCTTGTAAGCAGGCTGGGTAAACTGAACAGTGAGTTCAACGGTTTTTCCGTCCGGGGAAATCCCCAGTTCTTTACGAAAGGGCAGATCAGGATCATCGCTCCAGCAGTTGGTAACGGTCCAGTGATGATCATCCTTCCTGGTTTCAAAACCGGTGGCACGCTGATTGAAATCCTCACCATCAAAATAGGAGATGGCATCGGATGCGATGAACTTTGATCCCCGCCAGTTCACCCGGCTGTTTTTAGCGGGGAGGATTGAAAATGGGAGATGCTGGCTGAAGCCGGTCAGGACTGTCAGGGATGAAAGCAGTACCAGTAAGGTAATACGTTTGATCCATCTGGCTGTAATACGGGGCGTATGCATGGTCATGTGAAATTGTGCAATTGGCATCATTAAAGCTAATGAAATTTATCAATTCTTCAGTCTGGACTCTCTGAGAACTGATCATAACACCATCAAATAACCGGACGATCTGAAAAAGAAAAATCCCTTGTAAGTTGTTCTATAAAAACTCGTTACAAGGGATTCGGAGTGATTCAGCTGAGGTTCGAACTCAGGACCCCCTCCTTAAAAGGGAGGTGCTCTACCAGCTGAGCTACTGAATCATCCTGTTAGTGCCCGTAAAAGCGGTTGCAAATATAGTAACAAAATATTTTTTTTCAAACTCTTTTTTGTCCCCTTTTTAGAGCCCTTATAAGAGCCCCTCTATTTACCATAACCGGATAAAAATATTTTTGTTCATGAGACTTCCTGTAATGATTTCCGGACTGGTTCGTCTTCGGTTTAGAAATCAATAATTGATGATAAAAAACAATTAAACCAGGCAATCATGAGAAGAATCGCAATTATCGTATTAACTGTTCTAATTCCGGCATTGCTGGCTGCCCAGAACAGTGCTGTGGAGAAGTTATTTAACAAGTACCAGGGTAAGGAGGGCGTGACTACCGTTAATATCAGCCCGGAGGTTTTTCAGATCGTAAAAGCCATGAATATTCAGGAAATTGATGATCATGATATCCCTTTGGAAAAGATAGCCAGTGTGAAGATCCTGAGCATTGAAGAGGGGGAAGGATGGGAAGGTGTCAATTTTTACAGGGAGATTGAAAGGGAGCTGGATGTAAGTGATTTTGCAGAGGTCATGACTGTCCAGGATGGCGGGGAGACCGTTCGCATATGGATGAAGATTGATCAATCAGATCTCAGTGAGTTCCTAATGATCGTTGGTGGTGATGACAATGTATTGATCTATATCACAGGGAATTTCAACATGAATGATCTGGAAGGTCTGGCAAATTCATTTGATCAGGATCTGGATCTGTAGTTTTCATTAACTTGGTAGTTCTTTTACCTGTGGAAGTTCCATGAAGTCCTCGGCGTTCAAACTGCTGGTTATGCCATACAGTTCCCGGTTGTACCGGATGGCCTTTCGCCTGATGAATAATCGTGAGGAAGCTGAGGATATCGTTCAGGATGTATATGCGAAGCTCTGGGAAATGCGAAATGAACTTCCTGATTATAATAGTATTGAAGCGCTCTCTATGAAGATCACCCGCAACCTGTGCCTGGACCATCTGAGGCGCAGGAAGGTGAACCAGGATGCACTGAAGGCTGAGAAGTACAAATTGGAGGGAGCGTCTGCCACACCTGCAGATGAATTGGAGAAAAAGGAAGAGGCCCGGCTCATACAGGCCCTGATTTCAGCACTGCCGGAGCCACAGCAGACACTGGTCAGGCTGAGGCACATCGAGGAAAAATCATTTGAAGAGATCGCCCCGTTGGTTAATATGAAAGTAAATGCCATCAGGGTCAGTATCTCAAGGGCCCGTCAACAAATGCGTGAAATGGTTGAAAAACAACATTCATCATGGAAAGCACAGAAGAGTTAAAAAAGATGCTGGAACGGTTTTACCAGGGTGAAACCACACTGGAGGAGGAGCAAATGCTCAAGGAGTATTTCTCTTCCGCAACTGTACCGGAAGAATTCATTCCGGATAAGGAACTGTTTCAGTCATTTGATGAGCAAGGTGAATCCATCGTGGTACCGGATGATCTGAACCAGAAGATCATTGCCACGGTTGATCGTTTGGAGCGATCGGCAGTACGGACGAGGAGAATCTCCGTATTCACTCTATCGGGACTGGCGGCAGGATTGCTTGTGATGATTGCACTATATTTCTTTTATATCAGGGTGGATCAACCGGATGTGCTGGCTTCCGGCGAACTGACCGATACATTTACGGATCCGCAGGATGCCTATGAAGAGGCCAAACGTACCCTGGCCTATGTATCTGTGAAATTAAACAGGGGAACCAGTGAAATGGAGTATGTGAAACATGTCAGTAAGGTAACAGTCGATCCCCTGAAATCACTCTCCAGAATCAATAAGGGAAACAAAGAACTGAGCCTGTTGGGACAGTTGCAAAGAGTGGACAAGATAGAGAGATAGTGCGCCTCCCGGCATTCGGTGCGAAACGCAATAAGATGCATCATATGATGCGATGCAAAAGAAGAAAAACGAACCAGAGAATAGATAAAATATATAAATATATAAAACCAGGATACGATGAAACGAATTATTTATGGAGGGTTAATGATCCTATTTACCCTCAGAGCTTTTGGACAGGAATCAGCTGTTGACAA
>JANTFK010000030.1 GCA_024763595.1 Bacteroidales bacterium
ATTCTGAATGAGAAAAGGGGTACCACTTCCGACCGGCGCGGGATGTTCTCCTTTGTGGTGAGGCCCAGTGACACCATTCTGTTCAGCCATGTGGGACATAAGGGTACCATGCATGTGATCCCCGACTCCATCGGGGGTCAACAATACCCGGCAGATATTTTTATGGTAAGCGATACTTTTCAACTGGCCGAGGTGCGTATCTATCCCTGGAAGACCTACCAGGAGTTTAAAGATGCATTTCTGGCCCTCGAGCTGCCCGATGATGATGAGCAGCGTGCCTATCATAATATCGCCCTGATCAAGACGCAGATCAAGGTGAACGATATGGGAGCCAGTCCCAATATAAATTTCCGGGAGGTGATGAAACAACAGTATAACCAGCTGTATACAGCCGGACAATACCCCTATTATACCATCTTTGATCCCATGCGATGGGCCAAATTCTTCGAATCACTGAAACGGGGTGACTTCAAACAGAACGATGATTAAGCCTGCCAAACAATTTTCAAACACATTTCTCAGTTAATACTATATTCGGAAACCCCTTTAGGGCTCATGCAAGTAAATCTCTGAAACGTGAAAAACCTGCTCTCAGCACTGATACTCCTCCTGCTGCCTGTATCCCTGCTCCTTGCGCAGGATACCGGCCGCTTATCGGGGCGTGTGCTGGACAGTATCGGCAATCCGGTGGAACTGGCCAATGTTGCCCTGCTGGGAACGCAGGTGGGAACCATGACCAACAGTGACGGTTCCTATGAACTCCGGGTCCCGGCCGGCCACTCCTATACCGTGGTAGTTTCCTGTGTGGGCTACCTTACCCGCCAGTATGCCGTGCGGCTGGCCCCCGGCGGAAGCAGGAACCAGGAGATCACCCTTCAACGGGATATCCGGAACATCAAAGAGGTGTCGGTCAGTGCCCGGCAGGAGCGGGCCAGCACGTTTCACCGTATCGATGTGGAAGAGTTGAATTATATGCCAACCACAACCGGTAAAGTTGAGGCTATCATTAAATCACAGGCAGGTGTCAGTTCCAACAATGAACTGAGTTCCCAGTATTCGGTGCGGGGAGGTAATTTTGATGAAAACCTGGTATATGTAAATGATATTGAGATATACAGGCCCTTCCTGGTGAGATCGGGACAGCAGGAAGGACTCAGCTTTGTGAATTCAGACCTGGTATCCTCCATCAAGTTCTCGGCCGGCGGGTATGACGCCAGGTATGGTGATAAAATGTCCTCTGCCCTGGATATCACTTACAGAAGGCCCCGGAAATTTGCAGGATCCTCATCTGTAAGCCTGCTGGGAGCGTCTGCCCATGTGGAAGGGACCTCCCGCACAAAGCGATTCACCTACCTTGCCGGTTACCGCTATAAAACCACGTCATACCTGCTGAACACCCTGCAAACCAAAGGGGACTATAAGCCCCAGTTCTCCGATTTTCAGAGCATGTTCACCTATCAGCTGAACAAAAAGATGGAACTCTCCTTCCTGGGGAACTACTCATCCAATAAATATCTCTTTATACCCAGCGAAACCGATGTGGAATTTGGCACCAAGGACCTTCCGCTGAACCTGAAGATCTATTACGACGGGCAGGAAGTGGACCGGTTTGACACTTACCTGGGAGCACTCTCTTTTCATTACCAACCCGTTAAAGGGTTATCGCTGAAGCTGACCGGCTCAGCTTTCAGAACATCGGAAAGGGAGACCTTTGATATCATGGGACAATACTGGATCAATCAGCTGGACAACACCATCAATTCTGAAACCTACGGGGATTCCATCCTGAACGTGGGGGTCGGCACGCTGCTCACCCACGCCCGGAACTACCTGGATGCCATTGTGGTCACTGCATCTCACATCGGCAGTTACCAGGTCGGTAACAACAGGGTGCAATGGGGCCTCTCTTTCCGGTACCAGGACTTTCTGGACCGGATCAGCGAGTGGGAACTGCTCGATTCTTCCGGGTATGTCATTCCCTATAACGGGGATGAGATCATCCTCAGCGATTTCAGACGTTCCGAGAACCATACCGCCTACAACCAGTATACCCTCTTTCTCCAGGATATTCGGGAGATCAACAGCTCCTTTGCAGATCTCTTTGTAACAGCCGGAGTCCGTGGAACCATCTGGAATTTCAATCCCACAGCCATGGTCAGCCCGCGGGCCACCATCAGTCTGCAACCATTCTGGGAACGGGATATCATGTTTCGGGCCGCGGCAGGGTACTATTACCAGCCCCCCTTCTACAAGGAGATGCGCAGACCCGACGGAACCATCAACAGGGAGATCAAACCGCAGCGTTCCATACACCTGCTGCTGGGAGGAGATTACATTTTCTCCATGTGGGACCGGCCTTTTAAGCTGACCGGTGAGGCTTACTACAAATGGCTCAGCAACCTGATCCCCTACAAAATCGAGAATATCCGGCTCTCGTACTCGGGTGAAAACATTTCGCAGGGTTATGCCCGCGGCATCGATTTCAAGCTGAATGGTGAATTCGTACAGGGTGCCGAATCATGGATGACACTGTCGCTGTTACAAACCAGGGAGGATATTGCAGGAGATCAGGCCTTTATCTGGGATGGGGAAAATTATGTGATGCAGCCTGCCGGTGAATTTCCCAGGCCCACGGACCAGTTATTTACCTTCGGACTCTATTTTCAGGACTACTTTCCCAACAATCCCGGATATAAGGTGCACCTGAATGCATTTTACGGAACGGGCCTGCCATTAAGCAGTCCCAACGATGACCAGTATTACACCACACTCAGGATGAAGCCTTACCGCCGCGTGGATATAGGGTTCTCCAAGGTGATCAAGCGTGAAACCGATATAACAGGAGAACGCAACCCCCTGCGTTTCTTTGAAAGCATCTGGATCAGCGGGGAAATATTCAACCTGCTGGGAATCAAGAATGAAGCATCCTACCTCTGGATCCGGACCATCTCCGACCAGCGCGGTATACCGGGACAGTTCGGGGTTCCCAACTATCTGACCGGCAGAAGGTTCAATATCAAACTTTCCGTAAGCTTCTGAACCTCAATTCAATCTTTGTTATGGCTTCTTCCCGGTCAACAGATTTTATTAACTTTGCCACTTCAAACTAATTTGTATTTCAGAACAGGCAATACTATGAACACACAAGACTACATCCGGAGAGAAGATCAGTTTGGTGCGCATAACTACCACCCGCTTCCCGTGGTCCTGGACCGGGGGGAAGGTGTCTATGTATGGGACGTGGAAGGTAAGAGGTATTACGATTTTCTTTCCGCCTATTCAGCTGTTAACCAGGGACACTGTCACCCGAAGATTGTAGATGCAATGATTGAGCAGTCCCGGCGCCTTACGCTCACTTCCAGGGCATTCTATAACAGCAAGCTGGGGGAGTTTGAGAAGTATATAACCAGTTATTTTGGATATGACAAAGTATTGCCCATGAATTCGGGAGCAGAGGGTGATGAAACGGCCCTCAAACTGTGCCGCAAATGGGCCTATGAGAAGAAAGGCATACCCGAGAATGAGGCTAAGATCATTGTGTGTGAAGGTAATTTTCATGGCCGGACCATCACCATCATCTCCATGTCCACCGATCCCGATTCTTACAAAGGATTCGGACCTTACACTCCTGGTTTTATCACCATTCCCTATAACGATACAGAGGCCCTGGCCGGGGCGCTGGAAGATCCCAACGTGGCAGGCTTCCTGGTGGAACCCATCCAGGGGGAGGCAGGCGTTTATGTTCCGGATGAGGGGTTCCTGAGCAAAGCATATGCGCTTTGTAAGGAGAAGAATGTACTTTTCATAGCCGATGAAGTGCAGACCGGACTGGCTAGAACCGGCAAATTACTGGCATGTGACCATGAGGGAGTTCGTCCCGATATCCTGATCCTGGGGAAAGCACTATCAGGGGGTGTTTACCCTGTTTCAGCCGTACTGGCCGATGATGAGATCATGCTCACCATCCGGCCGGGCGAACACGGCTCCACCTATGGCGGTAATCCCGTGGCCGCCAGTGTGGCTATGGCTGCACTGGAGGTGATCAGGGAAGAGCGCCTGGCGGAGCGGGCAGATCAACTGGGGGAGCAATTCCGAAACGAACTGAAAAAGATCGACTCCCCCATGATTGAAACAGTACGCGGCAAAGGCCTCCTGAATGCCATCGTGATCAAACCCACCAGGGGAAGGACTGCATGGGATGTTTGTGTGGACCTGAAGGAGAATGGCCTGCTGGCCAAACCAACGCATGAGCATATCATCAGGTTTGCCCCTCCACTGGTGATCACAGGGGAGCAGCTGATGGAATGCGCCGGCATCATTAGAAGGACTATTCTTTCATATACCTGATGCTCCTGTTGGTTCCGGGCCCTTTTACCCGGATCAGGTAGATCCCGTCTGTTTCCGATGAAATATCCATCCGGATCAATCCGGCGGACGCGTGTACGATAGAGGATTGCAGCATCTTTCCATCCGTCCGGAAGATAGTCACTGCATAGTCGTCATCTTCAGGAAGTTCCATAAAGATCAATCCGTCACCCGGATTGGGGAACACCTTCAGGGTTTCTGCCTGCGCCACAGGTATACCCACACCTGTATAGGTATAAATACCATCCTCACTCACTGTATAATCGAGCCCGGAGACAATCAGATCACCTTCAATGGTAACCTCATGCGTCTCGATCATGTCCAGTCCGGTGACATCCACAATCAGCAGATAATCCCCATCTGGAACATTCTCAAAAGCGAAATTACCAAATTCATCTGTCTCCACGTAGGCCACCACGTCACCCTCAGCTGCTGTTGATTTTTTTGCCTTCCTGAGCAGTATAACCGATGCCTGCTTGACAGGATGCGCCAGGGTTCCCTTTAACACTTCCGGCGCTTCCCGGCTCACGTTCCCGGAAATGCCCCCCGATCCATCTTCCGGTGTGAGTTTAGGTACTTCAGTAAGCTGCACATCTACAAATGACACCCTTGTATCCGGTTCAATATTGCTGAAGTTGGCGGTGCCCCATAAAACACTGCCTCCAAAGTAGGTGGGGACCGCCAGCGGATATGCCTGCGGATCGGGGACAACCATCAGGGTATAATGACCCGGATAAAGGTTATCAAACAGATACCATCCGGTCTCATCCAGAAAAACAGAATCCACTGCAGGATAACTGCCGGCCGGAGCAGATTTAATTGCCTTTACATATCCCGGGTACACAGGGCTTCCAGCCTGATCAGTCACCTGTCCGCCCAGTTGCATATCAGCTTTCAACTCTATCATCCAGTTGGAAAACGCAAAAGTATCTAAACCTACAGGTTCTACAGCTCCTCCTCCGAAAACCAGCTCATTGGTCTCGTTCATAAGCATGGATGAAAAGACCTGGCCGTTGGGAAGCACCTCCAGGTCAACACCTTCCAGCAGGAAATAATTGGGACCGTTTAAAAGCCTGGCATTATTGTACCACAGAAGCCTTCCATTATAATCCAGGCCCACATGGAAAACAAAACTGGTAGCATCCACAGGATCCTCAACCAGTACCCCTTCCAGGTCCTGTGTCTCGTAATTGGCTCCCATCAGGGAGATATTTCCCGTACGGTCCATATCAAAACCGTAGATGCGCACATCGTTTGATGTCAAACCATATCCCCACCGCTCCGAACCATCCATTAAATTAAGAGCAGCCACGAAAACACCTTCATTGTAAGTCTTCTCAATGGTCCTTCCGGCTATGGTAAAAGCGTCACCCAATCCAAAATATCCGGTAATATAGAGGATCCTGTTTTTCCAGTTGAGGGCATCATGATAAACCGTTCTACTGAACTGCTCACTTTCCACACTTTTTTTACCCTCCTGGCTGGGTCCCATGCTCCTCAATTGATTCTGCCAAACTATATTGCCTTGCTGATCCATCCTGTAAGCAAACTGGTTGGTAAGATCCATTCCCACTGCATCGGGAAAGAAGAATTCGGCATTGCCAAGCTTGAAATAGCCTGTGGCCGTAACCCCGGCCACAACAAAATCCCCGTTAGGCATAGGGAATCCCTCGTAAATGCCGGTTTGACTGCTATACCCTTGCATCAGACCATCCTGTACCACCTGTGGCTTCCCGCTGGCATCCAGCCCGACAGCAAACAATCCATACCCGTCTGTATAGGATGGCAGGGTGACACCATTGATAAGCGGACTGCTTTCGGTCCCGTATGAACCTGTTATCAGTACCCGCCCATTGTTCCCGGGAAAAACATTCACTTTGTTGAAATAGGGGGAAGTGCCCGAGGCAGCCATATCAAAACCAGCCTGATAGACCCATTGAAACTGAAGATCACTGCTATACTTTATAACATAAAAATAGTCGCGTGAAACATCTTTCCCGGTGGTACCGTAACCAATCAGATCCATGGGAGCATGGGCTATACCGTAGAGATATACAGAGCCATCCGCCGGATCCATGCATGCATCAGAATATGCATACTGGCCCTGTGCAAGGTTCCAGACAGAGACAATTTGTTCCAGCTGGCACCAGGGTCCATATTTGGCCATGAATTCCAGGTTCCCTGCCCCGGCCAGGGGGATCAAATTGCCGTTGGCATCCACATCTTGTTCTGACCTGGCCATGATGGTTATCCCCCCCCGGTGGGAAAAGGCTTTCTGGGCCAGGGACGGGCCAATGATATAGTTGGCTTTAAGTGGCACTCCTGCTTTATCATATTTTATGAAATAGATGGTTTGAAAATCACTGTATACACCTGCAAGAAGTGGGTGTGTAACTGCATCATAAGAGGTACCTGAAATCCAGAAAAAACTTTCTGCATCCGCCTCTACCAGGTAAGACGCATCAGGGTAATCACTTACACCTACAACATCAGCATTTGCTGTTACGAGGTGCTGTCCTGTTGTTGCCACGGCAATAAACAGAAAGATAACTGACGGTAAAATAATTTTCATCTTATAGGAAGTTTGGTTCATTTCGGACAATGTATTATACAGAGCGATGTTAAACATAGCGGATCCCCATCACCAGTATATCATCCACCTGGGGCGTATTACCCATCCACCGGTGCAACTCCTGCTCCAGCAATTCAGATTGTTTGTCTACCGGTTCTTCACTGATGCCGCTCAAGAACCTTTTAAAAGCCCTTGCTTTATACTTAGACCCCTTTTCACCCCCAAACTGGTCCGGAAAACCATCCGAAAAGAGGTAGAGCATATCACCTGCCAGCAGGGGGACCCTGTGATTGGTAAACGGTTTCTCCTCTCCCACATGTTTCCCCACCGGCATCTTATCTCCTTTATACTCAATAATTTCACTGTTACGGCTCAATATCAAAGGGTTGTAGGCTCCGGCAAATTCCAGCATATTCAGTTTCCGGTTGATGATTACCAGTGAAAGGTCCATCCCGTCCCAGGCCTGGTCCGTTCCCCCTCTGTGTGACATGGACTTCATGATGGATACCCTCAACCTGTTCAATATTTCAGATGCTTTCAGTATGCCATCCTTATTTACGATCTCATTCAGAAAGGTAAGACCCAGCAGACTCATAAACGCTCCCGGTACCCCGTGTCCGGTGCAATCGGCAGCACACACAATGATCTGATCATCCTTCCTGTCCACCCAGTAAAAATCACCACTCACGATATCCCTGGGCTTAAAAAAGATAAAGTGGTCCGGGAGTGTTTGTTCCAACATCTGTTTCCCTGGAAGGACAGCCTGCTGGATCCTTCTGGCATACTGGATACTGTCCGTAA
Organism: Bacteroidales bacterium; assembly: GCA_024763595.1. GTDB lineage: Bacteria > Bacteroidota > Bacteroidia > Bacteroidales. The sequence continues at coordinate 7,739 of JANTFK010000030.1, forward strand.
TCTCCTGCTTCTGTTCCGCTATACGGTCACGCTGTTCTTCCACATACCCTTTCTGTTCAGCGATCTGGTCGCGCTGCATCTCTATCTCCAGCTTTTGTGCCTCAATCTCCCGGGTCCGCTCCCTAACCTTTGTCTCCAGTACTTTTTTCTCGCGGATGAGTTGCCGTTCCCTGAATTTTATGACTGCCAGGATCAGGGTCAGGACAGCTATTATCTCAAACAGGATAAACCAGAAGGTTTTCCAGAAAGGTGGCTTGATGGTAAAGGCAAAACTCGCCTCGTGCTCTGTTTCAACACCATCGGGGTTAAATGCTTTCACCCGGAACACATAATCTCCGTTCGGCAACCGCATATATGGTACGGATTGCGCGGTTCCCGGGGGTGACCAATCCTTATCAAATCCTTCCAGGAAATAGGAAGTCCGGTTCAACAGCGGATTGGTTGTATGGATTGCGGTAAAGTGGAATTCCAGTGAATTCTTACCGTATGGAAATACAGGATTCCCTGTCCGTGACTCCTTGAGCCGCTTCTTGCGCTTATCAGATTCGGAGAAGACCCGGCCATCCACCAGCGGAGGATAGAAGACCAGATCGGGAGGAAGATCACTTTTTGTATCATACCGCGGGTTATAGTGAACCAGACCTTCAACAGTTCCGATCCACAAAGATCCGTCCCTGCCACGTGATACAGCCCTGGCATGCGTTTCAACAGGATAGAACCCCTCTTCATATCCATATAATGTAATCTCACCTGTTTCAGTATGCAACACATTAATACCCCGGTTGGTTCCGATCCACAGGGAAACACTATCGGCAAACTCCACAAAATAGGTAGAGTTGGAGATTAACCCTTCCCGGGTAGTATAATTGGTCACAGGCATGTTACGCTGCGCAGGAATTTTTGAGATTCCATTGCTCCTGGTGGCCACCCAGATGTTCCCATCATTATCTGTAGTCAGGTCTATGCACAGATTTGATTCCAGCCCATCTGCCACAGTGTAATCACGGAGATGTTTTCCGTCCTGATCAAAAACAGCTACCCCCCCTTCCGTAGCACAGTAAATCATTTGGTCAAACCGGGCCAGATCATCTACCTGCGGATCCGGCAGGCCTTCGCGCTCACCCAGGATGGCGACACCCCTGTTTCCGTATAGATAGATCCCGGAGTCGGTAGCACACCAGAGCTGTTCCCTGCCGGTATAAAGCAGGCTGTTTATGCTGATATTCTTGTCTTTATCTTTATCCAGATATACAGGGACAATGGAGTTGCCGTTGTAATAGAGTAACTGAATATCTGTCCCGATGTAAATATTATGGAACCTGTCCTCTGCATAAGAGAGTGGCAATGCGTCCCCCCGGCGGAATCCAAGTTCTTCATCTGCTATCAGTGTTTTTTCTGCCTGTTTAATAAAAACCCGGCCGGTGGATCCAAACCAGACCCATCCCCTGGAATCCACAAAAACAGACTGAACATTATCCGGAAGTTCGGGAACATAATCCTTATCGTATATCTCAAATATCCCTTTTCCATACTTGGATATGCCTTTCAGTGTGGCGATCCATATGGTTCCGAACTTATCTTCAAAGATATCCTGTATTACATTATGGACCAGGTTATTCTGCACCGTAAAGTGTCGCAGATCCCCCGCATCGTACATCCACACCCCTTCATCGAATGATTTGATCCAGATGCGCCCATGCTGGTCTTCCAGGAACCCGGCCGCCAGCAGGTCGTGTGCCTGGTTATTTTCCAGCGGATGAAAGCGGCCCTCACGGTAAACAAACAGGCCGTCAACATATGTACCACACCAGACTTCTCCATTTCTCATCTGATGTATACTCAGTACAATCTCATCGGTCAGGCCCTCCTCTTTTCCCAGTTTCCGGAATTCGTTGTTCCCGGAGACAAAAATACCCTTTCCCTGGGTAGCATACCAGATCTCTCCCGGACTCACTTCGATGATTTCCCTGATGATCTCAGGTTGCGGTAACTTTTCATAGTGATAGGGATCCGTAAAGATGGTTAATCCGCTTACCGGGTAGGTGGCTACCTGGATCCGCCCCCCTGAATCCATCATTATATCTGAAACATTGTTATCTGTCAGGGCATCTGCAAAAGTATAGGTTAGAACAGTATCACCCGTAATAACGGATAAGCCGTAGGCCGTGGTAACCCAGATATTTCCGTTCCGGTCCTCCAGCAGATCGTCCACACGGTTATCAACAAGCCCCTGTTCCTTTTTATAGGTAATGAATGCGTGCCCGTCATAAACGCCAATCCCACCCTGCGTACCGAACCAGAGACGATCACGGCTGTCCACCAGGAGGCAATTGATAAAATCATCCGGTAAACCATCATCGGTTGTAAGGTACTTAAAATCATAACCATCATATCGGGCAGCTCCCACCTGTGTGGCGATCCATATGTAACCCTGGTGATCCTGGTCAATATCATTTACCGTGCTCTGGGGAAGGCCGTTTTTTATGGTGAAATTTTCAAAAGGTATTTTCTGGGCCCATGTAGTGGTTACGGAGGTACAAGCAAGCAAAAACCATGTAAGGAAGCGGGACATGGCCTGAAAAATTCTTTTTTTATCTTGCATCACTTGCTAGAATTACCTTAATTGTCTGAATCTATGAAAAAATATTTTTCACTTTTGATAATGTTATCAATAGTATCAGGATGTCAGAATCCGGCGGGCAGAACCTGGATAATTCCTGTGACCATTGATACTTCCGATTTATCCTATACGCCCGACCTGTTGAAAAGTTTCGAAACGCGGCGCATTCAATTATTGGATTCGTTACAGGAAGGATATGTCCTTTTGCACGCGACAGATCAGGAGAGTTATAACCGCCACGGTTACAGACCCAATAATTATTTCTACTACCTGACCGGTTATGATGCTCCCGATACATACGCGCTGTTGAGTAATGATACGGATCACGCTTTTATCCTTTCCATGCCTCCTGAAAGTATCAGATCGCTTATTTATACAGGGGGGTCCCTTCATGCCAGTGAGATAACGGACCTGTTCGGGCCCGATACAGTGCTTTCGTATGTTTCATTCTGGCACTTCGTCGACTCTTTGTTACAAACAGATCTTCCCGTCTACCTGGACCGCTCCGACAGGGACCTGTTCAACAACCTGAAGCAACGGGCAGGTGTTATTGCAGAAGAGAGATTCCGGGACATCGCCCTGCTGGTTGATCAGATGCGCCTGCTGAAGGGACCCCTGGAAGTGGAACGGCTTCAAAAAGCATGTGATATTACTTCCCTGGCCCTGGTCAAAGCAATGAAAGCATGTGCGCCCGGAATGTTCGAATTTGAGATAGAGTCGGTAATCGAAGGGACTTTTCTGCAATACGGTTCCCCCATGCCCGGATTTCCATCCATTACAGGCTCGGGCCCCAACAGCACCATCCTGCATTACGAATCCAATAACAGGATAATGGAAGCAGGGGATCTTTTGCTCATGGATATCGGCGCAGAGTATGGATATTATACCGCTGATATCTCGCGCACCATTCCGGTAAACGGCAGATTCTCACAGGAACAAAGGATCATCTACCAGTTGGTGCTTGATGCCCAGAAAGCCGCCATTGAGCGGTTACGGCCCGGCAATATGCCGGAAGAAGGCCATATGGCGGCCCGTGATGTGATTGCGGAAGGATTGTACCAATTGGGGTTGATCACCGATACAATGGCAGACTGGCAGGTACAGTTTTACATGCTCCACCGCTTCTCCCACTACCTGGGACTCGATGTTCACGATGTGGGAAATTACGGAGGAGCCCGGATTGAAAGCAGTATACTTGAACCGGGTATGGTCCTGACCATTGAACCGGGCCTCTATTTCAGGGAAGAGGGACTGGATCAGTTGCCGGCTATCTTCGGGAACAGGGTGGATTCAACCGAGCTGGTAAATTTTGCACGGACAGTGGGGCCTGTGTATGCCCGCTACATCAATACCGGCGTTCGCATTGAAGATGATATCCTGATTACCCGGGACGGAAACATCATACTCTCCAGGTATGCACCAAAAGAGATAGCGGATATCGAACAATTAATGCGGTAGCCCCCGGAAAATGATGATCTGCTCAGTCGTCAATGAGGATCTTCTCGATCTTATCCCCCTGGCGAATGGCATCAATGACTTCCAGACCTTCATAGACCTTGCCAAAACAGGTGTGCTGCCGGTCCAGGTGACTGGTATTGGTACGTGAATGGCAGATAAAAAACTGTGAGCCACCAGTATCCCGTCCTGCATGTGCCATGGAGAGCACGCCCCGGTCATGGTACTGGTTATCGCCGTCCAGCTCGCATTTAATGGTGTAACCCGGTCCGCCCATCCCCGTACCATCCGGACATCCGCCCTGGATAACGAAGTCGGGGATAACGCGATGAAAAGTGAGCCCGTCATAGAAGCCCGCTTTCGACAACTTGATGAAATTAGCAACAGTACCCGGTGCATCCTTGTCGTAGAATTGGACTTTCATAACACCTTTTTCAGTATGGATCTCAGCTTTACTCATATTCTTCTCTTTAATTGTGAGTCGCGAATTTAACAAAAATAATTATTTGTGACGCGCCTCAAGAACCCCTGCCACATCCTGAATATGATACCCTTTGGCCGAAAGGAGCACCAGCATGTGGTAAAGCAGGTCAGCCGCTTCATTCAGAAAAAGATCGTCGTTGCTGTCCTTGGCCTCGATCACCAGTTCCACAGCCTCCTCTCCCACTTTCTGGGCAATTTTATTGATACCGCCTTTAAATAAACTGGTGGTGTATGATCCTCCGGGCATTTCAGATTTACGCCGTTCTATCAGATCCTGGAGGTAGCCGATAAATGCCAGATCATTGCGATTTTCCTCATCAAAACAGGTATCGCTCCCCGTATGGCAAACCGGGCCGTCCGGCTGTGCCTTGACCAGCAGGGTATCGTTGTCACAATCCTCCAATATATCTGCCACATGGAGATAATTACCACTCTCCTCGCCTTTTGTCCACAACCGTTTCCTTGTACGGCTGTAAAAAGTCACCAAACCCTCCCTGCGGGTCTTTTCCAGGGCCTCCGGATTCATAAATCCAAGCATTAGAATTTTACTTGTCCGGGCATCCTGAATGATGGCGGGTATAATTCCATTAAGTTTATCAAAATTCATGTTATCTTACGATTATATGTTGTTTTCTTAAGTATTGCTTCAAGTCAGGAATGGGTATTTCATTATAGTGAAAAATGGAGGCTGCCAGGGCTGCATCGGCCCTGCCCTCCTGAAAGACACTGGCAAAATGGGATTTCTTTCCCGCTCCGCCCGAGGCAATGACCGGAATGGAGAGTTGCGTGGAGAGCTCCCTGAGCGCTTCACATGCAAAACCGTTCCTGGTCCCGTCGTGGTTCATGGAGGTAAAGAGGATCTCTCCGGCACCCCGTTCCTGAGCCTCCTTTGCCCAGCTGAAAAGCTCCTTTTCCGTCGGGATCCGTCCACCGTTCACAAAAACCGTCCACCGGTTATTCTTCCACTGCGCATCAATGGCCACCACCAGAAACTGGGTCCCGAATCCACCGGCAATCCGGTTAATCAGATCAGGATCCTTAACTGCGGAAGAGTTGACAGAAACTTTATCCGCACCTGCCGAGAGCAACAGATCGGCATCCGCTAAACGGTCGATACCTCCACCCACGGTAAATGGGATATTCAGGTGCCTGGCAATCCGCCTGACCAGGTCTGCAAACAATTTACGACCCTCGTGGGTGGCAGTGATATCCAGGTAAACCAGCTCATCGGCTCCCTCACGGGCATACCTGGCTCCCAGTTCCACAGGATCCCCCACATCCACCACATTCTCAAAGTTGATCCCTTTCACCGTTTGTCCGTCCCTGATATCCAGACAGGGTATGATCCTTTTTGCCAGCATACTCAACGCCTTTTTAAGATGTATGATTCCAGGCTTTTCAGTGAGATTCTATTTTCATAAATGGCTTTTCCCACAATCACCCCTTCAATTCCTTTTTCATCCAGCAACTCAATATCGGCCAAGCTGCTGATCCCTCCGCTGGCGATCAGAAAGATCCCCCCGTCCGATCTTTTCAGATCTTCATACACCTCAACCGCGGGGCCTTCAAGCATGCCATCCCGCTCAATATCGGTACAGATGACCTTTTCGATTCCGGCCGCCCGGTATGATGAAATGAAGGCAGTCAGCTCCATGGAGGTATCCTCATACCAACCCGATACAGCGATGATTCCGTCCCTGAAATCGGCCCCCAGAATGATCCGGTCCGCTCCGTACCGTTCGATCCATCCCAGGAACAGGGTACGGTCCTTTACCGCAATACTTCCTCCGGTCACCATCCGGGCACCCGATGCAAAGGCAATACGCAGGTCCTCATCGGTTCTCAGTCCTCCCCCTGCATCGATAACGAGTTCTGTTCGGGAGGCGATCTTTTCCAGTACACGGTAGTTTACCAGCCGTTGCTCCCTGGCACCGTCCAGGTCCACCAGGTGCAGCCTGCCGATTCCATGATCCTCAAAGAGCCGGGCCATCTCCAGCGGGTCCCCGTAGCTTTTACTGCGTGCATAATCGCCCTGGGTAAGCCTCACACACTTGCCTTCAATGATATCAATGGCCGGAATGATCTCTATCATAATTTCAGGAATCGTGAGAGGATGGATTCACCCGGATCACCGCTTTTTTCCGGATGGAACTGGGTGGCATAGAAATTATCCTTTTGCAGGGCCGCACTGAAAGGGACCATGTAATTGGATACAGCTGCGGTTTCCCTGCAAACAGGTACATAATAAGAGTGTACAAAATAGACATAGGATCCGTTCAGGGAATCAGCAAACAGGTCGCCTGTAGTCCTTTCCAGGCTGTTCCATCCCATGTGCGGGACCTTCAGCTGCCCGTCGGGAAACCGCACTACAGGTTCATCGAAAATCCCGATACATGGCGTATCTCCCTCTTCCGACCATCTGCACATCAGTTGCTGACCCAGGCAGATCCCGAGGACGGGTTGTTTCAATCCGGCAATCAGCTGGTCCAGTCCCCGCTCCTGCAGGTACTTCATGGTGGTACCGGCCTCACCCACACCCGGAAAAATCACCTTGTCAGCCGCTTCAATCACCCCCGGATCATCCGTAATTTCAGCCGTCACACCTAATCTTCCGAGGGCATGGTCCACCGATCTGATATTTCCTGCATTATATTTAATGACTGCAATTTTCATCTGAGGCTATTTTACAGGATGCCCTTGGTGGAAGGCATCCGGTTGCTATCTGGATCGACCGTGACCGCTCTCTTCACAGCCCTTGCAAACCCTTTGAATACAGCTTCTATTTTGTGATGTTCATTGTCCCCGGTAGCTTCTATATGCAGATTGCA
>JANTFK010000031.1 GCA_024763595.1 Bacteroidales bacterium
CGAAAAATCTGCCGGGGAATCTGCCGGGGAATCCGCCAATAATGCCGCCGGGGAGTCCGCTTCAGAATCTGCCGGAGAATCTGTGGTCCCGGATATTATACTCAGAACCACTCCTACTGAATTGTTGCAGTCGGATGGAGAACCTGAGTTTTCCCCCATTGAGGGAACCTCCATTCTCTATATGACCAATACAGCCGATGATATCCTGATGAATATTGAAACCCAGGAGTATTTCATCCTGGTGGCAGGAAGATGGTACCGTTCCAGGTCCCTTTCAGATGGCCCCTGGTCCTTTGTGGATCCGGACGAGGTACCCGAAGGCTTTGCAACCATTCCCGAGGACTCGGATATGGCATCGGTCCTGGCAAGTGTAGCCGGTACCCAGGAAGCCAAAGAGGCTGTGCTGGAAAACCAGATACCCCAGACGGCGGAAGTGGACCGTTCAGAAGCAAAGCTGGAAGTGACGTATGACGGAAAACCCAAATTTGAGAAGATCTCGGGTACTGGTATGAGATACGCGGTCAATACGGATAAATCGGTGCTTTTGATTGATAACAGGTATTACTGTTGTGACAATGCCATCTGGTTTGAATCCGGTTCGCCCTCAGGTCCCTGGGTCGTTAGTACCGCAGTTCCTGAATCGGTACAGGAGATCCCCCCTGAATCGCCCGTGTATAATGTGAAGTATGTCTATATCTATGATTCCACTCCGGATGTTGTCTATGTGGGTTATACACCGGGTTATGTAAATTCCTATGTCTACAGGGGATGCGTCTATTACGGAACCGGTTATTACTACAGGCCCTGGTATGGTGTTTATTATTATCCCAGACCAGTGACTTATGGATATAGTGTGCACTGGAACCCGTATTCGGGATGGGGCTTCTCCTTTGGAGTCTCCTATGGCTGGATGACCTTCGGCTGGGGTGCACCCCATTATGGATGGTGGGGTCCTGCCGGATACAGGAACGGATATCACTACGGGTATCATCACGGATACTCTCATGGCTACAGGGCAGGCTACAATGCAGGAAGAAGAGATGCATACCATCGCCCAACCCCGTACAATAACCGCTATCGTGCCTCCAACAATGTATATAGTAACCGTCCCCAGGGTGTCCGGCGTTCGGGAAATAACTATTATGATCCCAGGACCGGCAACAGGGTTACTTCACCCGACAGGGGTGCCAGGCCCGCCACAAAGCCAGCCAACCGGCCCAATAATGTCTATACGGACAAAAACGGGAATGTTTACCGCCGGGATGGAAATAACTGGGACAGGGTGGAAAACAACAAACGCCCGTCGCAGCCGTCCACGCGGGAAAGCAGGCCTGCGACAAGACCATCACAGCCTTCCACACGGCCCTCTCAACCCTCTACCCGGCCTTCACAGCCGTCCACCCGGCCATCCCCGTCGGACCGCTCCTCCAAATCATATAACAGGCCGGGCGCTTCCGGACCCAACAGCCTGAACAGGGATTATAACTCAAGAAACAGGGGGGCACAGCGATCCCAACAATACAACCAGAACCGGCAGAATTACCAGTATAACAGGGCTGCTCCTTCCAGGTCATCCAGGCCGGCAGCGTCGCCGGGCAGGTCTGGTGGGGGTCGTCCCTCCTCCGGTGCACGAAGAAGATAGCATGTATGTAATCAAATGATCAAAGCCATTGAGTCCACTGTCCGGTCAGGACTGTATCAATTGTCTACTTACCCAGATCCAGTAACTCCACTTTTCTGAAATCAAAGGGATGGCTCTCTGCCTGCAGGGCAATATATCCCGCAGTGAGCGGAGTTCCTTCAGCCAGCGGGAACCTTTCCGGCAGCTCACCGCCTACCTGGGGCTTGGAATAGGTCAATACGGTATCTCCGTTAACCAGATGATGAATGATGCTGTCTCCATGTACTTCCAGTTCAAACAGGACCCACTCCTCACCGTCAAATGTGGGTGAGGAGGAGTTGGTACAGTGGCGGGTGACAAGCTCCCCGTTCATTACCACGTTCGTACCGGGCGTGCAGAGGTTACCGGTGGGCCTTTCACCCTCACCCGTTCCTCCCAGGAGCTGGGCCTCGATGCTGACAGGAAAGGCCTGGTCCAGGCCCATTGATCCGGGCGATTGTGCATGGAACATGACGCCGCTGTTCTTAATGGCCCAGTCGGCTCCCCCGGGCACCTGTTCGCCCACAATGCGGTATTCCACCCGGAGCCTGTAATGGGAGTACGGGGTTTTATAAAAAATATGTCCGTACTCCCCGTTAAAATGTTCATATTGATCATATCGTGTAACCATCATTCCGTTCTCCACCCGGAATGTGTTGTTATAGTTCTCACCCAAAGGATGTTTACAGATCTTGATAATCCATCCTTCCAGGTCTTTTCCGTTAAAAAGCTGGATCCACTTCTGGTTTTGAGCCGGTGTTTCTTCCCCGGCCGGTTCTGAATTCCGGGCTGTTCTTTGATTACCGGTGTTCTGGTTGCAGGCGAGGGCAGTGATCAGCAGGAGCGGGAGCAATATCAGTTTTTTCATATGCGGGGTTTTGGTTAGTAGGGTTTGCAATATACAAAACAGCAACTGATCTGACACTGCGCAAACCTTGATATTTCAACCGGGGAGCTGCCGCGGATTATTCCACTGTGTCACCATCATGTGACATGCAGCATTTGCAAAAAAGAACCCCAGGAACATTTTCATATCACTTGTTATTCTACCCTCTGTAATGTGGCTTCTGATTAGCCGGTTTGTCAATTAATTGATCAGCATCTCAGGTTGCTTCAATTCCCTGCCTTCTGTACTGTCTGAAACTGATTAGCCGGCCTGCTTCTTCGTACCACAACCGCAGGGCCATGGTTCGTATGCTGGGCCCGAATGTGACGGGTTTAATGTTTTTAAATATCGCATTCTCCCGGTGACAGCGTTCCAGGTTGTAATTGGGGATCTTCGGACTAAGGTGATGGATATGGTGAAATCCGATGTTCCCCGAGAACCATTGCAGAATTCCCGGAAACTTCAGATAGGAGCTTCCTTCCAATGCCATTTTTTTATAATCCCACTCGTTCTGTCTCACCCAGATCACATGCTCAAACTGATGCTGTACATAAAAAAGCCATACACCCGCTACGGTTGCCAGATAAATTACAGGAAGCTGGATCAGCAGAAATGCTTTCCATCCCATCAGGAGGATCAGTGCCGTTGAAAAAACAGCAATGATCAGATTACAAATATAGATGCTTCTGCGTTCGGCGGTGCCCATGCCTTTCCTGGTAAACCTGAACCATACAACAAACAGGAAAAAAGGTGCCACCCCAAACAATATCAACGGGTGCCGGTACAATCGATAGAGTAGTTTCTTACCCCGTGACAGTTGTTGATATTCACTTACTGTCAGGGTCCAGACATCACCATGGCCTCTTTTATCAAGATTTCCAACCGTTTTGTGATGAATCGCATGGTCATTGTGCCAGCGATCATAAGGAGTAAAAGCCAGGCTCCCCAGGATTGTTCCGGTAATCCTGTTTGCCCTGGATGAACGAAAGAAGGAACCATGACCGCAATCGTGAAAAATGATAAACATCCTCACAAGGAATCCGGCGGCAACAACAGCGAGAACCAGGGTGAGCAGGTATGAAACCTGCAGGCTGTAGTACATCAGGATCCACAGCAGGATATAAGGTCCCAGGGAGTTGATAATCTGCCAGATACTTTTCGCCGGGTCCGGTTTGTTGTACTTGCTTACGATGTGCATCCATTCCGGGTTTTCGTGCTGATTCTTTTCCATTTTTCCTCGTTTTAACACCTCGTATCATTGATAAGACAAGTAAGTCGTATATCTGGTTTTCTCACGGAAGGTAGTTTTTTCAAAACCGGCCTTTGCTCTCCTTCCAGTCCTCTTCCCAGTCCTCTTCCCAGTCCTCGTATATTCTGGGAATGAAGTAACTACCCAAATAGAGAGGGAGTTCGCGCTCCCTGAAACAGGGATGTTCAAACCGGGCCACAGTGCCACCTTTCAGCTGCCTGATCATCCAGGCTAAGATTTTATCCATTCAGCTGGTATTTGTCAGTTTTTTGAAATACTCCCTGGAGGCCCTTACCACATGTGGAGACAAAAGGAGGGCGGAGATCATGGTGGGAAAGGCCATAAGGGCATAGGCCCCGTCGAAGATGCCCACCACTGTACCCAGTGTTGCAGTGGCTCCCAGGGGGATGGTGATGATGTAGAACCATTTGTAGAGGTAGCTGTGCCTGGCCCCGAAAATAAAGGAGAAACATTTGGTTCCGTAGTAGGGGAAAGAGAGCATGGTGGATAGAGAGAAAACGGTAACACAGATGGTTAACAGGTATGATCCGAATCCGGGTAGTGCCATCTCAAATGCATCGGCTGTAAGGGTAATCCCGTCCGATTCCCCCGCATTCCAGACTCCGGTGATGATCAGTGCCAGTGCCGTCATGGTACAGACGATGATGGTATCCACCACAGGACCCAGCATGGCCACCAGTCCTTCCCTGACCGGTTCACTGGTTTTGGCGGCACCATGGGCCATGGGAGCAGTACCGATTCCGGCTTCATTGGAGAAGGCAGCACGCCTGACCCCGGTAATGACCAGGGCACCCAGTGATCCGCCCAGTACCGATTGTGCGGTAAAGGCGTCACGGAAGATCAGGGCAAAACTGGGTAAGATCTTCTCCGGACTGGAGAAGATGATAACCAGCACCGATAAAACATAGAGGGCAACCATAACGGGGACCATCCTTCCGGTTACCTTACCGATCCGTTTGATCCCCCCGAAGATCACAATGCCCACCAGGATGGCCACCATAAGCCCCGAGATCAGGTTGGAGGTGAACCCGGCTTCAATGTGGTTGGGAATCAGCACAACATCCCGGACGATCTGGGTCAGCTGGTTCACCTGGAACATGGGCAGTACCCCGATCATTCCCAGCAGGGAGAAAAATACGGCCAGGGGTTTCCAGTTTCTGCCCAGTCCCTCCACGATCACATACATGGGACCACCCTGGATCTCCCCGTTAGAGTCCCTTCCCCGGTACATTACCGACAGGGTACAGGTAAAATACTTGGTGGTTACCCCAAGGATGGCACTTACCCACATCCAGAAGATGGCACCCGGTCCGCCCATTGTAATGGCCAGGGCCACTCCGGTAATATTGCCCATTCCAACCGTGGCAGCCAGGGCTGTGGAGAGTGCCTGGTAATGGTTGATCTGTCCCGGTTCATCCGGGTCGTCATACTTGCCCAGCAGGATGGAGATGGCATGACGAAAATATCTGATCGGCAACAACCTGGAGTAAACAAGGAAGAAGAGTCCGCCCCCCAATAGCAGGAGCAGCAGGGGTGTGCCCCATGCCAAGTCAGAGAAGCCCGTGATAATTCTTTCGATGGCAGGTATGCTCTCCTGTATGATCTGGTCCTTCATCTATCTGGTCCTTCATCCATCTGCTTCATCATCCATAATGTCCATCTGCTTCATCAGGAAGGAGGCGTTCATATTGGTGGCGATCCCTCTCCGGATGGTGTAATCGAAGGTCAGCTCCTTACCATTGATGTAGCTTTCGAAACAGTAATTTACCACTTCATCTTTGTGCGCGGATTCCAACTCTCCCAGTGAGAGGTCATGTGTGGCGATAAAACAGCGGACCGGGTGATGAAGCATACGACGGATCAGTCCCTCGGATCCGCGCTTCTTGTCGGTGGTATTGGTCCCTTTCAGGACCTCATCCAGCAGGATCAGCAGGGGTTTCCCGGTCTCCATCAGCCGGACAATGGATTGCAGCCTTTTTATTTCGGCCAGGAAATAGGACTCCTCATCTTTCAGTGAATCGGACGTGCGCATGCTGGAATATAGCCCGTGAAAACCGCTCCTGAACCGGGAGGCACACACCGGGCATCCGGCATATGCAAGGACGGTATTGACTCCCAGGGAACGCAGGAAGGTGGATTTTCCGGCCATGTTGGCACCTGTGATGACCACCACCTTTTCCCTCCGGATCAGGAGGTCGTTATCAACTCGTTTATGATCCGGAATCAGCGGATGTCCCAGCCTGGTGAATTCCAGTGCTTCCTGCTCTTCCTCCATGACAGGAACGGCATAACCTGGATGATTAAAGGAGAAACCGGCCAGGCTGATCATGGCGTCGGTCCACCCGGTCAGCCCGATCCATTCCAGGATCTCTTCCCGGTTCTTCTCTTTCCAGTTCTCAAGCAGGTGTAGCATGATAAAGTCAAAGAGGAACAGGCCATTGAATAAAACTCCCAGCAGCATGCTCAGCCGCTGGTCGAACAGGTTGAGCAGCCTGGAAAGTTTCCGGACCTCTTTCATACCCTTTTCTGCTTTCTCTCTACGTGTGTTCAGATCAGGGTGGTCGAACCTGTTCCCTGCAATGATCTTCAGCAATCCGGCATACCCTTCCAGTAACAGGTGTTTTTTGGATATGACCGCCTGGTAGCGGTTGGTACGCATGAAGAAGGGGGAGAGCAGGGTGAAGTTGAATGCCAACAGCAGCAGCAGGTACCAGTAGCGGGAGGTGTCGAAAATTCCGGCTATGGTGATGGCCACTGTAAGCATACTGGCCAGCAGGGCCAGGTAGAAGAGCCACCTGTGTTTCCTGATATAGGAACGGGAGGAGAGCCAGCTTGTGATATCTTCCAGGTCCTCCTCTTTTTCCCGGATCAGCCTGCCCCGGGCGGTAAAGCTTTGCCTGAAATCTACCTGGTCCTTCAGGCGGGCAATAATCTCCTGCCGGCTACGGATGGTTTGCCCGGAGTCCGGTTCCGTAGTTAGCATCTCAGCCAGCAACCGGTCGCCCCGAACGGTCGATGTACGGTTCATGTACTGGAACAGCGAGCCCATTCCAAAAAGGTCCAGGTCATGGGACCAGGGATGTGTATGGTCAGCATGGCGGGAACCGTCTGGAAGTGACTGGTAATCATGATCCAGACAGGATATTTCTGTTTCGTTGAGCAGTTTCAGCTGACGAAAAAGTTCCCGCCGGGTTTTATGCCTGTTGTGGACACTTACCAGTGCCAGGAAGACAATGCTCATCAAAAGGGAGAAGAGGTAGCATATGGATACCTGGTGTTTGATACCGGCCACAAAAAGCCAGATAAAAGCTACCAGTGCCAGGAGCCTGGCCAGAGACAACACGTTGAGTAACCTGGCCTGCCGCCTGATGGCTTCTGAAAAACGGTTAATCCGTACGGTATAGATGGATCGCAGATGCTCCCTGGACATAAAAAAGGCGGGTTTCTTTAAACGAAGATAAAAAAACCCGCCGATTCTTTATTCCCACCCGGTTAAACCGGTGAGATAATGTACTGCTACTCCCAAATGGTGCAGTCTACTATTTGTATCAACAGCTTAGTCACCTCTTCCGGGTAAACTTTCACATAACCCTGGTTATCTGATCCCGACCCGCTATCGATATAGTAGCGGTCATCCTCCTTGACCAGGTACAGATAATCACCTGTCTCCATGGGGAGCTGGAAATAGCCGTCAGAATTGGAGCGGACAATGGCCACCGGCTTCTCAGGAAGTAATTCAGGTGGAAAATAACAATCTATCGGAGCAAATGTCCTGATCGAGTCCAGGATATAAGCAGGGAAGAAATAAACATCCCTGACCAGCGGAAAATAGCCATCTCCCGGTGAAGCAGTGACACTCTCCAAGGAAAAGGTGGTACCGTCCAGTGGAACGGGGGTATTATCCACGGGATAGGAGATCCTGCCAAAAACTCCCTGCCGTATGGTTGGTTCATACAGGCCTTCCGGAGTAATAACAATGGGGGGAACCGGATCACGCATGATCATCAGGGGTTCATACATATCACTGCACCTGTGTGCCAGCAGTTCTTCAGCAGGAAGTGTTTCCAGATAGATCATCTCTCCATGACAATCGGTAACCGCCAGTGTATACCACCTGGCCACAAGGGGGATCATATAGTGGTTCAGTCCCTGGTCCAAAGGCTTTTCCAGCAACAGGTCACCCTGCTCACCGGCCCATATGGAGATGAGTGGCTGGTAAATGGGCGCCCCCATAGCCCCGGAAGGATCTGTTGTCCCATCCGGATCTTTTGTCCCATCCTGTTCCGTTATCCCGGCCGGATCGGGTGTCAGAATGGAATCGTTCCATTCATCCATACACCTGGAAGCATAGAAAATCTTGAGGCAGAACCTGTCCACGAAGCCAATATTGAAGTTCACATAGCCAAAATCATCAGGTGAATGATCTTTGACCCTGATCACCTGTACATCTAGGTTGGTGGTCTCGTCCATGCTGATAGCAAAGGGTATGGGCAGGGGGTGCCTGACCAGGTGAGCCAGTTCGGATCCCTCCACTGGTGTGGCCCACAGCACCATACCTGTTTCATCGATCAGCATGAATTCGGTAAGCCGGAACCGGCCCACCGGGATTTGCAATGATTCAGTGGTGTAAGTGTTCCCAAACATATAGAGGGGCAGGTACTCCTTATCGAATATGATTTCCCCGTTTTCACCCCGGACGCTCACCAGTGCAGCGGTCACCCGGCGGTCGGCAATGGCTGATTTTAATTCGGAATCTTCCGATAGTTTAAGACCGAATTTCAATGAACCTGACTCTTCAACCTGTTTGCAGGAGGGCCAGGCAAGTGCCATAAAGGCCAGTGCAACAATTAAATATATCTTTCTGTTCATGATTCAGAGGTTTAAATAAGTATTCATCTGTATCCTCAAGACGATTAATGACCTCTAAGGGTTGCGCAGGTCGATCCGGATGAGTTTATTTTTATAATAAACGGGCAGCCCCGTATCCGGTTCATTGATAAACTCTCCGGTGGTAGTTTGCCTGCGTTGCCACATAACCGGAGTGATCCCCTTCACTATTTTGGTAAGCTGTCCGGAGCCGGCCTCCAGGACCCACTCTTCATGGAAATAGAGAGAAAGTAACTGATTTTCAGGTTGATACAGCTTTCCCATATGGATATAACCATTGATCAGCGCAATGAGTTGAGCCTGCAGTGCCCTGGTACGCACATCCATGGAGTCCGGGGAGGAGAAGGAGCGATTGCCCGATTCGGTAAGATGGGGATCGAGTAATACAAACTCATGGCTGATTTCCCCGATCACGGAGAAACCTTTTCCGGGCTCCAGGTAAAGCGTATCTGATGAACAGGAGATTGTATAATCTGTAACTTTTTTAACTATGGAACCCCGCCTGGAGTTGATGCTCCACTGTTCATGGAACTCCATGAAACAGGTCGTGTCCCTGTTGCCGTTCCATGCATCGGGAAGCCTGACGAAGTCAACAATGCGAAATTCCACATCCTGTGCTGCCATCTGGCTGCCGGGTAAACCTGCCTGGCAGAACAGCAGTATGATCAGTATGACCGGCAAAAGTTTCATGGTTACTCTGTTTTTTCCGGAAGCGGTTCGCAAATTCTTTTTGTACCTGGCCTGAAAGGGATCTTTACGCCCAGATCTATACTCCAGCCTGTTCCGTTGTAACGAATGGATGAGAGAGCAGGTGCGTCGGGTAATGTGTGGGTTACCCGGATCTCATTAATGGAGATAAAACCATGCATATAGTTGAGATTGAGGGTGGCAATGAGTGGGAACTGCAGGGGAAGACTATATTCCACACCGGTACCCAGGCGGAGGGCCGGAGCCATGGTCCGGACCCTGGTGGCCGTATATGTGGTGACGGCATCTGCCGGGGTCCCTGTTTCAGGTAATCCCAGGGTGAAGCCTCCGCTCCCCTGTCCATGCGTGCCCATGGAGAAATGGGTCAGCAGGGAGGCCCCTCCGTATACCACGTAGTAAAGCTTCTTTTTCTGGAGCGGATAGAAATACCTGACCCGCAGGGGGATCTCCAGGTAGAAAGGGGCCGGTGTTTTTACCACAAAATCTACTTCGTGGTCATACATGATCGCATAAAAGGTACTGGATCGCTGATAGTTGACTCCTGCATCGATACCCAGCTCATCACTGACCATCAGACCCGCATAGATCCCGGTATGAAGATTGGCATACCTGATAACACCCCTTTTTTCCATGGGCCTGCCCCCGATGGCCGGATTCGTGGTATTAAAGAGGCGCCAGAGTGATCCAATCTCCCCGCCCACATATAACAGACCTTTTTTGTCGGTAGGTTTCCCTTCGTAGACAGCGTTTTCGATCCTGGAACGGATCCTGTAATCCTTATTCTGCCAGATGTTGCTTACAGGTATGTCAAAGGCCAGGGTGGTGAATAGCGAATTTCCGCGGGTTGAATAGGCGGCTGGGGTGATGCCGGCCCCTGCTCCGGTATAGTTGAGTGGCGCGGTGAATGGTTCGGTGAACCCTGTGAGATAGGAGAGATTCACCGAAGCCTGCCATAGTCCGGAAAACCGGAGGTTGAACCCCATCCCTACCTCCAGCATATGCAGGTTTTCCGAAGCATATTCACTGGTCATATTGTAATTGAGAATGGTTCCGTCCGGGGCTGAAATGATCCCGGCGGTTGCGGGCAGCACATCAGGCGGGCTGATCATTCCGTACATATAACCCATCCTGGGGGTAAAACTGAACGGATAAGCCGTGGGCTGTACCCTGTATGAAGCCCGAAACGGGATCATCAGGGAGGTATATAAATCCCATCCGGATTGATGGGGACGATCATCTGTCAGGTTGATCCCCTGTCTGTTGCGTGTGAAATACAGACCACTTGAAATGGAAAGGCCAGGCAAGATCTCCTGGCTGATCGTCAAACCTGCAATGGAACTTGGGACATAGGTACTGCGGAGATATCCACCGGGATCCGAGACTTTCAGGATACTCCACTGGGGCCCGGCCTCCAGCGTAAGATAGGTTTTCATCTGTGCAAGGGTTCCGGTTGACACCACCAGCATGAGCCAGACGGGGAGGAGCTTTGATTTCTTCATACGCATATCAGGTGATAATATCTAAGTTATGCAATAGGACGAACAATGGAAATCTGCACCAAAACAAGATACAGAAATTCTGTCAGAAGGTCATGGTGCCTGGTAAACCAGTTTACCTCCCGAATATGTGGATATTACCGGAATGGAAAAAAGTTCCGGATCCGGTGCTGTCATCAGGTCTTTTCGCGTGATCACCAGGTCGGCCAGTTTCCCGTGCTTAATGCTTCCTTTCACATGCTCCTCGAAAGAGGCCCGGGCAGCCCAGATGGTCATGGCCCTTAAGGCTTCTTCCCGGCTCAGGGCCTGGTCCGGACGGAATCCGTTTTCGGGATAGCCTGACTGGTCCTTCCTTACTGTTGCGGCGTAAAATCCAAAGAGGGGATTGATATCCTCCACCGGGAAGTCACTACCTGCCGGGATCCATCCGTTCTGGTTTAACAGCTCTTTATAGGCATAAGCTCCCTTCATTCGCTCCGGTCCCAGACGTTCTTCCGCCCAGTACATATCGGATGTGGCATGGGTGGGTTGTACCGATGGAACAATGTTGTACCGGCCGAAAAACTGAAAATCGTCCGGATGGATAACCTGGGCATGCTCAATGCGCCACCGCCGGTCATTCTTTCCTCCCAGGATCCCGGCGTAGATCTTTAATACCTCCCGGTTGGCCGCATCCCCTATGGCATGTGTGGCAACCACGAAATTGTGTGCATAGGCTTTCCTGCAATTCAATTCGAGGGTCTTCAATGGTGTCACAAACAGACCTGTATTATCCGGATCGTCGCTGTAAGGTTCTATCATTTTAGCTCCCCTTGAACCCAGTGCCCCGTCGGCAAATAATTTGATGGTATTCACAGTCAGATGTTCGGTCTGATACGGACCCTGGTTCACGAAGTTTTCAAAGTTTTCCTTTGTCGGGCTGAGCCAGGCATTGATGCGTATCTGTAATGCTCCGGTCCCGTACAGTGAATCGAGAAGCGTTACCATTGGAAAGCTGAGCCCTGCATTCTGTACGGAGGTGAGCCCAACGCTGAAACAATTCTTTTCTGCCTGTAATATGGCTGCAATAACCTCTTCACGGGAGGGTTGTGGAACCAGTCCGCGCACCAGGCCCATGGCATTATCGATCAGGATACCGGAGGGAGCGCCGTTTTTCAGCAATACCTCTCCACCCTCAACCGCTGTTTCTGCATTGATCCCTGCCTGTTTCAATGCCACCGAATTGACCCAGGCAGCATGACCATCCACTCTACTGAGAAATACCGGGTTATCCGGAAAATGCAGGTCGAGCAACGATTTGTCCGGGAACTCCTTTACCTCCCAGTCGTTCTGATCCCATCCCCTTCCTGTTACCCATGTTCCGCCGTAGGTGTCGTGGTGTTGCTTCAATCTGTCGATAATCTCTTCCTGCGAGGAGGTGCCTGTCAGGTCAGCACGCTGTAAGCCCATTCCGTACTCGACAAAATGACAGTGCGCATCGATCCACCCGGGGTACACAAAGGCCCCATCAAGATCACGTGTCTCCCCGGCGTTATATTGGCGGCCTATCTCCCTGGCACTACCCACAGCCACGATCCGGTGATCTTTTATGGCGATGGCTTCTGCCACGGAGAATTCCGGGTCCACCGTATAGACTTTTCCGTTGGTCAGGACCAGGTCTGCCTGCTTTTTTCCGGTGCTGCAGGCTGCGGTCATCACCAGCATGATAATAGGAATTGATAATCTCATTACATACAGGCATTGGTTTACAACAAAAGTAGTATTCTCATATTATTTTTACCATTTTTGCGTTTCTAACAACAAACCAGCTTCATGGGCTTGAGGAAATTACTGATTATTCTCTTTTTACCGGGCATATTATTCTTTGCCTGCCACCCGGAACGGGATTATATTGAGGATACGGATGCCCATCTCACTTTTACCCTGGATACCCTCTATTTCGATACGGTTTTCACAACCATTGGGACCATAACGAAATCTTTCAGGGTAAAAAATATATACAACCGGTTTATCAAGATACAGGAGATCTCCCTGGCGGGGGGATCCTCTTCGGTTTTTCGCATCAATGTGGACGGGACACCCGGTCTCCGTTTTACAAACCTGGAGATCGCCCCGCGGGACAGCATGTTCATATTTGTGGAGGCAACCCTTGATCCCAATAATTCAGGGGACATTCTGCGTATTCAGGACTCCATAGTTTTTCTCACCAACGGAAACCTGCAGGATATCGACCTGGTGGCCTGGGGACAGGATGTACACATTATCCGTGAGGGCTTGATCAACGAGAATACTACGTGGAGTGCCGATAAACCCTACCTGGTCCTCAATTATGCCTATGTGGATTCGGCATCGGTGCTGACCATGGAGCCGGGTGTAAAGGTGCATTTTCACAGGGATGCCATACTCTATGTGGACGGATCGCTGCAGGTTAACGGAACGGTGGATGAGCCTGTCTGGTTCGGGGGAGACCGGCTGGAACAGTTTTATGAGCACTTCCCGGGACAGTGGGGACTGATCTACCTGACACAAAACAGCCGGAATAACCGTATCTCCTATGCTGAGATCACCAACGGCACATTTGGTATTCTGATCAGTGCCCCACCGGGCTCGGGACTCATGCCTGATCTGGAGATATCCAATACCATTATTAACCATATGAGTGCCAATGGGATTTATGCACTCAATGCCGCTATTGCCGGTACTAACCTGGTGATAGGCAACTGCGGGGGAAGCAGCCTGGGACTGGTCTACGGCGGCGACTATGCATTCACCCACTGTACCTTTGCCAATTACTGGTATTCCTGGTATTCCAACCGAAAGTTACCCGCACTGCTGCTTATCGATTATTTTATTACCGACGATGACCGGGACGGGGTGTTTGAACTCCATTCGGGTGGTGAATTTGACAGAGCAGAATTTAACAATAGCATCATATACGGTAATGAGCATTCTGAACTGGCAATTGAAAGCTATGAAGGGCTTCAGCTTAACTACAGGTTTGATCACTGCCTGATCCGTGTGAACGAGGATAGCCTGGATTACCGTAACGATCCGTTGTTCACCTCTATTATCAGCAATGAAGAACCTTTGTTTGATTCAATCCCGTACAGTTTCCAGCTCGATTCGCTCTCGCCGGCCATTGATGCGGGCCTTCCGGCCCATGCTGTGGAGGTTCCCTTTGACCTGGAAGGGAACAGCCGGCTGGAGGACAGCGCCCCTGACCTGGGAGCTTACGAATGGACAGGCGGATAAGCTGATAGGCTGATAGGTTGATAGGCTGATCCTTTCCCGCAGACCATATCAATGCTCTGTGAGAGCATCTACATTTCGGCAGATCATGCTGTTGATCTTCATTTGGGTCTTTAACCTGCAGGCGCAGATCCAGCATGTGCAGGTGATTGGGGCAAAGTTGCTGCAAGCGCAGGTTATGGAGGTGCATCCCCGGTTGGGTCAGGTTTGGCCTGCCCGGGATACCAGGACCGGGCATCTGTTGTCCAGGCACGAAGAACTGTTGTCCCGGCGCGGAGAACTGCGCATGATGTGGTACAATGTGGAGAATCTGTTTTATCCGGACAATGATTCCCTCTCCGGGGATGATGACTTCACCCCGGAAGGGATCCGCCACTGGACATATGGACGTTACAATGCCAAACTGACACAGCTGGCCAAGGTGATTATTGCATCCGGAAACTGGGAGCCTCCCGATCTGGTGGGGATGTGTGAAGTGGAAAATGCACGGGTCCTGGAAGAGCTTACCCGGCACCCGTTGCTGGCGCCGTACAATTACGGGTATCTGCTTGTGGAGGGTAACGACAGGAGGGGGATGGATGTGGCCTGTCTTTACCGTAAAAAGCGGGTTGACCTGGTTGAACGGACAGCTTTTCCCCCGGTCCCGGGTGCCGGTTTTGAGAAAACCCGTGACGTCCTGCACGTTTGTTTTACCTGGGGAAAAAGTGATACCCTCGATCTGTTCCTGGTCCACCTGATTTCCAAATACCGTGGAGCCGGAGTCACAGCCACTTACCGGAAACAGCAGGTGGAAGATCTGATCGGGCGGGT
>JANTFK010000032.1 GCA_024763595.1 Bacteroidales bacterium
CGTTGCTGCAGTGCGCCTGGGCCGTACACTCCATTTTGATCCTGTAAAACAGGAATTTATCAACGATGAAGGCGCCAACCGCTTGATATATCCTGAAATGCGTTCACCATGGAGTATGTAACAAAACCTCAACAACCAATAAGATCATGATCATGAAACATATACATTATCCACTTCTAAACCTGCTATTCCTGGCGTTGACCATCAGCCAGGTAACTGTCATCCGGGTCACAGCCCAGGACAACCGGACACTGAATACCAGCGTGGCGGACCTGCTGGCTCAGGTACCTGCCGACAACCGGCAACAGCTCGATGAACAAATGCAGGCCCTGCTCGGACTGGGAAAAGCAGGATTACAAATAATACTGGAACAGATCATTCCACCAGGCACCGGCGATGATACCAAACCCCGGATAGCTGTTGAAAGCCTTTCCCGTTACCTCAGCAGAAACGGTATGGAGGATGAAAGGTTAAAATGGGAAACCATACTGCTGGAAGAGATTCACAAGAGGGAGAACCGGGATGTACAACGATTTCTCATCACCACCCTGAACCACATTGGAGGAGATGCCTCATTACATGGCCTGGCCCCTTACCTGACCGATCCGGATCTGCAGGACCCGGCCATCAGGGTGATACGGGATGCAAACCCTGATGCAGCTGCCGCGCTGTTTGCAGATGTGCTGGAGAAGTTCCCCGGAAATAAGCAAAAAACGGTAAGTGCACAGATGGATGTAAACATGCAGATTGCACTGGTCAATGCCATTGGCGATATCGGGGACCAGCAGTATGCGGATGCCATTACAAGGCTGGCCGGAAGCGCTGATCCACAATTGCAAAGAAGCGTACTGACATGCCTGGCCAAACTG
This sequence comes from Bacteroidales bacterium, assembly GCA_024763595.1. Lineage (GTDB taxonomy): Bacteria > Bacteroidota > Bacteroidia > Bacteroidales. The sequence continues at coordinate 870 of JANTFK010000032.1, forward strand.
GGTCATCCCGCTTCATTTAAAGTGCTGGCAAATGCTGCAAAGAAAACGGGGTACATGCCGGAACCAACCCGGGCCACCAGTAGTCTGCTAACCTATGCCCTGAGGGTTTCGGAGCTGGGAAACCACAGCCTCAGCCTGAAGATTTGCAAAAATGTAAATAAGAAATGTAAAGTCCCGGAACAGCTGCATTTTAAGATCGATGCACTGATCACTGCTGCCGGGAATGATAACATTGAGAATTCCGTTTCCCTGTTAACCGGGGCCATGCAAAGTGACTATAAAGCCTATCGTATGGCGGCCATCCGCTATGCAGCCGAGAAGAACTCACCCGTAGCGCCATGGATTACCCAACTCAATGCTACCGGAAGCAATGAGGTGAAAAGTGAGATCATTTACCTCTTCGGCATACTTAAACAGAAAGAAACAGTTAAGATCGTTACGGGGTACATGTCCGATTCCGATAGCGGGATCCGGCAACAGGCTGTAAAATCGCTGGCACTGATCCAGGGAAGTGAAGCGGTTCCCCTGATCATCAACTACCTGATCTCACATCCCACTCCTCCCGATACGGAAACAGCCAGGGCGGCCTTGCTTCAGACTACCGGCAAAAAGCAGCTCACATTGCTGACCGAAGGGTTGAAGCAGGCACCGGAGGGGGCAAGGGTTGTACTGACAGAAGTGATAGCGGAACAGAGGGACCCCTCCACGTTTGGAATTCTCTATCATCAAATCGGAAGCACCGGACAGGTCAGCTCCGTTTCCCTTGAAAACATTTACCTGGTTTCATCCCGGGAACATCTGGATGACCTGATGATCCTATTTGATCAACTGGAGAATAAGGATGAAAAAATGCATATTGAAAAAGCCATCGTGGAAGCCATCAACAGCAGTCATGACAGAAGCGCAGCAACAAAAATGGTGCTGGACCATGCAGCCGGATCTTCCCGGACGGATCAGTACATTGGTATACTGGCAACTGTGGGTGGAAAAGAAGCACTGGAGACTGTTTTCTCCGCCTACAACACCGGTAATGAGGCAGTCAGGAAAGAGGCTTTTAACGGATTGGTGAAATCGGACGATATCATGGCGGCCACCCATCTGTATGAGATTTGTGCAGGTTCCCCCTCTGCATCAGAAAGAGGCGAAGCCTTTGAAAGCTATGTCAGAATCGTGCGTGGGGCACCATTACCTGACGATCAGAAACTATTGCTGTTGAGGAAAATTGAATCGCTTTCCCCCGGAGCGGACCACACCAGGACGCTGATCCGGGCCCTGGGAGGCACAAAGACTTTCCTGAGCGCAATTACATTAAGTAAATACCTGGACGGTCAGACATTCCGGAACGACGCTGCCATGGCGCTGATCAGTGTAATTCTTCCGGATCAGGGAGGCGAAAATGGGATGGACGGAAAAATTATCAGGAAGCTGCTGATCAGGTCCCTGGACCTGCTCACCGGTCAGGATGCACAATACCTGAAAATCGATGTAGAGAACTACCTGGAAAAAATGCCGGAAGCAGCGGGTTTTGTTCCCATGTTTAACGGGAAGGATCTGACAGGATGGCAGGGGCTGGCCGCCGATCCGATAACCAGGCGGTCGTTAACACCTGAAGCGCTGCATAAGTTGCAGAAAGAGGCCAACGAGAAAGTGAAAGAAAACTGGAGTGTCAGGGACAATTGCATCGTTTTCAACGGACACGGTTCAAATCTTTGCAGCGTGAAGGAATATGGTTCATTTGAATTGATCGTGGACTGGAGGATCACAAAAGAGGGAGATTCGGGTATCTACCTGCGCGGATCGCCCCAGGTACAGATCTGGGACACATCCCGTGTGGAAGTGGGAGCCCAGGTTGGCTCCGGGGGATTGTACAACAACCAGGCCCACGAAAGCAAACCCCTGGTGGTGGCCGATAATCCGGTGGGTGACTGGAATACCTTCCGGATTACCATGATCGGTGACCGTGTAACGGTTTACCTGAACGGACAGCTGGTGGTGGATAACGTGGTGATGGATAATTACTGGGACAGGAGCATACCTATTTTCCCGACCGGCTCCGTTGAACTGCAGGCACATGGTACGAATCTGGCCTTCAGGGATATTTATATCAGGGAGCTGGATACTCCCGTAAATATGCTTACTCCTGAAGAAAAAGCAGAGGGTTTCTTAAGCCTCTTTAACGGTAAGGACCTTGCGGGCTGGACAGGTGAGAACCACAGCTACGCGGTAGAAGATGGAACCATCGTAATCCGGCCCACCAAAGGGGGAGGGAATCTTTATACGGAAAATGAATATTCCGATTTCATTTTCCGTTTCGAGTTCAAACTGACCCCCGCTGCAAATAACGGACTGGGCATCAGAACCGAAACGAAAGGTGATGCTGCCTACGTGGGATATGAAATTCAGATCCTGGACAATTCTGCCCCGGTATATGCACACCTGAAACCCTACCAGTACCATGGTTCAGTCTATGGGATCATCCCTGCTAAAAGAGGATTTCAGAAACCGGTAGGGGAATGGAACAGTGAGGAGGTGTATATCAAAGGCGACAATATCAGGGTTACGTTAAACGGGACCGTTATCGTTGACGGGAACCTGAAGGAGGCATCCAGGAACGGCACCATGGACGGCAAGGAACATCCCGGCCTGAAACGCACCCGCGGCCATATCGGTTTCCTGGGACACGGATCGGTCGTCTGGTTCAGGAATATCCGTATCAGAGAACTATAAGCCGAAGCTCAGCATAACATGCGGGAGAAATTCCGCTGTTAACCGGGATGCATGTCTCTGTTACTTCAGGGTCAGCACCACAATGGTATCAATGGGTTTCAGCCTCCTTTTGGGAATGGTGAGGGTGATTCCCTCACTGGTCCGTTTGACATCTGCCCGCGTCCCACTGTCAAAATAGGTTGCCGAACGTACAGCTCCCGGATCCACGCCTTCGATGGTAATGGCCCGGCCTCTGTAGTCCAGCACATGTACAAACACCTTATTGTCCCTGGTGGTCATGGCTCCCCACTCCTGTGGCTTCACCGGGCCTTTCCTGGTACGGTACAGGGTCTCACCATAACGATCCATCCACTTTCCAACAGCCATCAGCGTGTCCACATTTTCAGGCTGTATCCTGCCGTTGGGCATGGGACCAGTGTTCAACAAAAAATTGGCACCATATCCGGCAGCGCGTACCATGGTCCGGATCAGTTGCTTTACGGATTTATAATCTGTATCGACAATGTTGAACCCCCATGACCCGTTCATGGTCTCACACATTTCCAGGGGTACTTCATCAGAGATTCCCGCCTTGTTAAAACCCATGGTATTTTCACCTGGCAGGTCCCTTTCAAACATCATAAAATCTTCCCCGGGAAAGGGCTTTTTATGATGATTGCTCCCGATCAGTGCACCGGGTTGCAGGGTATGGATCATGGAATAGGTTTCCGCCAGTCTCCAGTCTGCTTCGGGCTTGTCCCACATCCCGTCAAACCAGATCCCGCCAATCTCCCCATACTGTGTGAGCAACTCGGTAAGCTGGGTATTCAAGTAATCGATATAACTATTCCAGTCACCCTTTGTCGAACGGCCGGGAATTGCTGTCCCGGTCCTGCCCTGCGGCACATAAGCCGGGTGGTGCCAGTCAAGCTGGGAATGATAGAAAAAGAGCCGGATCCCCTGCCTGTCGCACTCCTCCTTCAGCATCCCGATCACATCTTTTCCATAGGGCGTGGCATCCACAATATTGTAGTCGCTGATCTTACTGTCGAACATGGCAAAACCGTCGTGGTGCTTGCTGGTGATGGTGATATATTTCATTCCGGCCTTTTTCACCATGGAGACCCATTCGGCCGGGTCAAACTGGGTAGGATTGAAAAAACCGGGCAGCTTTTCATACTGCACAATGGGAATGTTCTTCCGTTCCATGATCCATTCAGCGATGCCCTGGTCACCTCCTCCTCCCAAAATGGAATAGACACCCCAGTGCACAAACAGGCCAAACTTTGCATCCTGGAACCATTCCCGGTTTTCCAGGTTTTCAGGTGTGGGCACATAGCCTTCCTGTGCCTTCAGTCCGGAAGCAGCGATGGACGAAATCAATATGAGCGCTAATAAAAGTCGTTGGATTATCATGACAGTTGGTTTTAAGTACAAGATTTTCCTGATTATTTGTAAACCGGCCCATAAGCTTTACAGGCCCGGTAATCGGCCCCTTCCCTGTCCATGCCAAAGGCCGACCATGCGCTGGGCCTGAAGATCTTCTCCTCCGGTACATTGTGCATGTTGACCGGAATCCTGAGCATTGCAGCCAGCGCGATAAGCCCTGACCCGATATGTCCGTAACAGAATGCTCCGTGATTGGCCCCCCATCCGGCCATTACACCATATACATCCCTGAAATTCCCTTCCCCGGTGAGACGGGGTACAAACCAGGTGGTGGGCCAGGTGGGGTTGGTACGCTCCGTAAGGGTCCTGTGAACCTCTTCCGGAAGCTCAACGGTGTGTCCTTCTGCTATCTGAAGAACCGGTCCCAGCCCTTTTACAATGTTGACCCGGCTCAGTGTAACGGGCATTCCGCCCCGGGTATCAAATGTGGAGGAGAAACCACCTCCCCGGAAATACTCCAGTACTGCCGGTCCCCATGTGGTATTTTCCACACACTTCTGCGCCTCCTTTTCTGATATTTCAAACCAGGGCTTCATGGCCGGCTTGCCGTCAACGGATTGCTGACCTGTTCCGTCCAGTGCGGAAGCGCCCGAGTTGATCAGGTGAATAAACCCGTTTTCAGCATCGCCGGTCAGATCAAAGCCCGTAACACGCTTAACTGCTTCCGGGCTCCAGTAGGTACGCACATCACTGAATACCTGGGCCCCTCCGGTAAGCAGGTGGCCAAACAGCATAGATATCCCGTTTAAACTATCGTTCTCAGTAGCAAGTATATAGGGCTGTCTGATCCCGTTCCAGTCGAAGGAAGAGCAGAGGATGGCCTCCATAAAATCACCGTTGGGAAAATGATCGGTCCAGTGCCGCTGTCCCTGGAATCCGGCTGCAATGGCATTGTGTCCCAGTGCCTCTTCACCATAACCCAGTTCTTTTAATTTCGGGTTACCCACCATCAGGTCCCTGCCGATCAGTGCCATTTTAGCCACAAAGTCCCAGTCTGCCCGCTTCTCTTCAGCCGACTTTCTGACCCCATCAGGATTATAATCTTTGCCCTCTTTACAATTTTCCCTGATCCAGTTCTGAGCCAGCTTAAGTTCGCCCGGATCAAAAATTCCCTCATCGATCCTCCTGGCAAACTCTGACATATCCACAAATTCACAACGCATACCCAGGTACTCCTCGAAAAAGTCTGCATCAACGATAGAACCTGCAATTCCCATGGATACACTGCCCATGGAGAGATACGATTTACCTCTCATGGTAGCCACAGCAAGGCCCGCCTTTACAAATGTGAGGATCTTCTCCCGTACATCTTCCGGGATCTCCGTATCGCCGGCATCCTGAACGTCCCTCCCGTAAATACCAAATGCTGGCAATCCTTTCTGGTTATGCCCCGCCAGGGCGGCAGCCAGGTAAACAGCCCCCGGCCGTTCTGTTCCGTTGAATCCCCAGATAGCCTTGGGCAGCAACGGATCCATATCAATGGTCTCACTTCCGTAGCACCAGGCGGGTGTGACGGTCAGGCTCACCCCCACCCCTTCCCGGGCAAATTGTTCTGCTGCAGCAGCGGCCTCTGCTACTCCCCCAATGCAACGCTCCGCTATTACACATTCTACGGGGGATCCATCGGGATGCCTCAGGGTTGATTCAATCAGTGCTTTTGCACTGTGGGCCATTTTTATGGTCTGTTCTTCCAGTGATTCCCTTACACCCTGGAGGCGTCCGTCTATGGTAGGCCTGATCCCCACTTTCGGGGTTTGCCCAATTAATCGTTTTGTACTCATCATATATTGTTAGATGTTTATATCTCTTTTAATCTCAGAAATCTCCAGTACCGTTGATCTGTTCTTTCATCGACGGAACCGGGATAAAATGATTCTGGTGAACAGGAGCGTCTGACCAGCTCCCTGCCCTCCCGAAGTGAACCGATCTTTCCCATGGCCATGGCCTGGATCATGATATTCCCCAGTGCAGCACCTTCTGCCGGTCCGGAGATCACCTTCCGCTGGCAAATGGCCGCAATGCGCTGGTTCAGAAATGACGACTGGCTTCCTCCACCCACCAGGTGCAGGACTTCAATGCTTTTTCCGGAAAGCTGTTCAAGCTTTTCCACATGGTACTTAAATGAAAAACAGAGGCTGTCATAGGCACATATCAGGTAACCGCTGAATGCTTCCGGACGCTGCTGCCCGGTTTTTTCAAAATATGCGTCAAAGGCGGCTTTCATGTCTGCAGGGTTATAAAACCCGGTATCCTCAGGATCAATGACCTGGTCAACTGCTGCAGCTTCCCTGACCATAAGCTCCATATCCGCATAGGAGGTATCAGCGGGCAAATGTTTCCGAAGACCCTGCAACAGCCAGAGGCCCACAATGTTTTTTTCAACCCTGTAAGTGCCTCCATAGCCCCGCTCATTGGTAAGACCGAAGCGGAATGCCTCTTCACTGACCAGGGGACGATGGGATTCAATCCCTACAATACACCAGGTCCCCGCCGAAATAAAGGCGAAATCCGGAACCTCCACCGGGATGGCAGCAACCACACAGGCTGTGTCATGTCCGCATACGGCGGTCACCTTCATCCCTGTCCCGGAAGCTTCGGGGATCGTTGCCGGTCCCAGGCCTGTTCCGGGCATAATGATATCTCCCAGCATCTCAGGCTTCAGATGCAGTTTCTCAAGAATAGCAGGATCCCATTGATTATCTTCAACCTGTAATAACTGGGATGTGGAAGCAATGGTCAGTTCGTTGCCGGCCCGGCCCGACAACAGATAGTTAATGTAACCCGGAATGAATAAGATCCCGGCACTTTGCTTTATTACTGAAGAATCCCTGATGGAAAGAAGCTGTAACAGTGTATTGAATATATAAAAATTGATCCCTGTGCGCTGGAAAGTCTCCAGGCCGGGCATCACGCCCTCCCATATCTCCTGCATCCCCTCCGTACGGCTGTCCCTGTATGCCACAGGTGCCTCCACCATCACTCCTTTTTCATCCACCAGCACAAAATCGACGCCCCAGGAATCAACACCAATGCTTGCAGGAGCGGTAGCCGAACTGTCAATGGCCTTGCTTATTCCTGTCCTGATCCCGGCCTCGATCCGGCTCATCTCCCACCGGTCGTGTCCATCCATCTCCACAATTTCATTGGATATGCGGTGGATCTCCCGGTAGGTCATACCTTCCGCACTAAGCCCGCCCAGCATCACGCGGATACTGCTTGCGCCCATATCTATGGCTATGCATGTGAAGCCTTTATTCATGATCCAAACTGTGTTCCATTTCCAGGCACTGCAAGATATTTCCAGGCACTGCAAGATAAAAGGTAATTCAAAACAGACCCATGTAAGAAAGCTTCTATTTTGTGTCTGTTTTACACATGTCAACCTACTTGATCCCAAACTCCCTCCGATACCTGGCCGGTGAAAGACCGATCACAGACTTAAAGATCTTGGAGAAGTGGTATCGGTCCGCAAAACCTGTTTCATGTGCAACCTGGTCGATGCTATAATCTGAGTGATGCAACAATGCACAGGCCCGGTCGATCCGCTTCTTTTTCACATATCGCTGGGGTGAGATCCCTGCCTCTGCTGTGAAGAGCCGGTTGAATGCATTGGTTGCAAGCCTGGAATGAGTGGCCAGTATCTGATTGGATAACTGACCATTCAGGTTATTTTCCACATATCCAAGAACCTGTAGGATCCTGTAATCCTTGGTTATAAGGTCCCAGTTGTTTTCCGGAATGGAAGAAAGCAGGTCCGAAATCAGGGAGTGAATGGCCAGTACCGTATAGAAGTTAAACCTGGTAAAATCCACATCCAGGTGACCGGTAATGGTGTCCAGCTTCTTTACCAGGCTGGAAGTGAGGTTGAACTCAAAAATTCCAGGTGATACATTGTCATACGGAACACCGATGTTAAAATGAATAAACAGGTGCGGGATACCATCCTCCTTCAACTTTCCCTTCAGGGGTTGCCCCCTGCCCAGACGGCTTCCCTCGAAATGATAACTGTTTTCAGGAATTGCATGATCCCCAATCCGTGTAGCGTAACCAGTATTGGGGGCAATCATATAGAGTTTGTCCGGACTCAGTGCTATCTCCTTGTCGTTGTGTATCATATATGCTCCAGGCCTGCCATTGTGGTAAATGCGCCAGTAGGGATAGGAGAGATCCCTGAACTCCCAGTGACTTAACAGCCAGTACCTGCAGCAAAGCAATTCCAGGTTAAAACGGGGAAACAACTGCAGTACATCCGAAGGATCTCCCTTATCAGGAACCTTGTATATGGTATTCGCCATAAAACAGTAAAATCATTTAAACATTTAATGGACGATTCATCATAATTTATGTAACATTGACACAAAAATACCAAATCCAAACATTTTGTTTCATGTAAATTATTGCAGTTTTACAGTAAGATATAAGCACCTGAGACACCACTATGAACATTTGAAGCATCCAATCGTATCCCATGAGCCAGAAAGAAAGACTTGTTGAGAAGAAATACCTCCTCCCCTTTATCCTGATCACCAGCCTCTTTGCCATGTGGGGCTTTGCCAATGACATCACCAATCCCATGGTGGCCGCCTTTAAAACACTGATGGAGATCTCCAATGCCAAAGCATCCATGATCCAGCTGGCATTCTACGGGGGATATGGAACCATGGCCATTCCGGCAGCGCTTTTTGTACGGAAATATGACTATAAAAAGGGGATCCTGCTTGGCCTGGCACTTTATGCCACCGGGGCGCTTTTATTCTGGCCTGCGGCACGCTATGAGGCATTCAGTTTTTTCCTGTTATCCCTCTATATTCTCACTTTCGGACTGGCATTCCTGGAGACCACCGCCAATCCATTTATCCTCTCGCTGGGAAGCAGGAAGAATGCCACCCGGCGGCTCAACCTCTCACAATCCTTTAACCCGGTGGGGTCCCTGCTGGGTATGTTTGTGGCCTCCAGGGTTATCCTGGCGGCGCTGGAATCGGACAGGAGAAACGGTGCGGGGGAATTGATCTTCCCCACCCTGGATGAGGCCACAAAAACCGCCATCCGTACAACCGACCTGATGATCATCCGGAATCCCTACGTGATCCTTGGAATTGTTGTGATGATCATGTTCGTGGTCATTGCCCTTGTAAAAATGCCGGCCACCGGCCATGTGGAGCACACCAGTGTCGGGGAGTCATTTAAAAGACTGTTCAATAACAAGGTGTACCGGGAGGGTGTCGTGGCTCAGGTATTTTATGTGGGGGCACAGATCATGTGCTGGACCTTCATTATTCAATATGCGGACAACCTGGGTATTGACAAGGCAACTGCCCAGCTCTACAATATTGGAGCCATGAGTATGTTCCTGATTTTCAGGTTCATCAGCACATTCCTGATGCAGTATATCAACGCCCGGAAGCTGCTGATGATCTTTGCAATTGGAGGCATGGTTACCATCACCGGGGCCATCCTCATAGAGGGCATGACCGGGCTCTATCTGTTGATTGCCACATCGGGTTTCATGTCACTCATGTTCCCCACTATTTACGGGATCGCCCTGCGCGATGTGGGTGATGATGCCAGCCTGGGTGCAGCCGGCCTGGTCATGGCCATTGTGGGTGGTGCGCTGATGCCCCCGCTCCAGGGTGCCATTATCGACCTGGGCAGGGTAGGTCCGCTGCCAGCTGTCAATTTTTCATTTATTCTGCCATTTATCAGTTTCGTGGTGATCGCCATTTACGGACGGCGTTCCTACCTGGCCGGTAAGGCTGAAATGACCTGACGCTATGCATATCAAAACAAAGAAAAAAGGAATAGTTATCCTGTTTGTGGGGCTAATGCTGTCAGTTTCCTGCAACCGGGCCCATTCAACCGGTAATGACGGATTTCCTAACATCATTGTGGTCCTTGCAGATGACCTGGGATACGGGGACCTCTCCTCTTTTAATCCCAACAGTGGCATTCAAACGCCCCACCTGGATAAAATGGCAACTGAAGGAATGCGGTTCACCGATGCACACACCTCTTCGTCGGTCTGTACCCCTACACGGTATGGACTGCTCACCGGGCGTTACAACTGGAGGAGCAGGTTAAAACAGGGTGTGCTCTCAGGAAAATCGAAAGCACTGATCCCCGGGGAACGTACCACGCTGGCATCCATGCTGAAAAGAGCCGGTTACCATACAGCCTTTATCGGGAAATGGCACCTGGGGTGGGACTGGGCCATTGAGGACAGTACCCGGTTCGACGAAACCAGGTGGAATGTGGCAGATCATGAAATTGACTTCTCAGCCCCGGTAACAAACGGGCCCAACCAACTTGGATTTGATTACGCCTACGGTCACGCCGGTTCACTGGATATGTCTCCGTACGTTTATGTGGAAAACGGGAAAGTAACCGCCTTGCCTGACAGGAAAACGGTCGGTAATGATTACCAGGGTTTCTGGAGGGAAGGTCCCACAGGCAGCGATTTTATCCATAAAGAGGTTACTCCCAATTTCTTCAGGCGGTCCATGAAATATATCCGGGAGCAATCCGCTGAAAAAGCACCCTTTTTCCTCTACCTGGCCCTCCCCTCTCCCCATACTCCCATCCTGCCAACAGAACCGTGGCAGGGTAAGAGTGGACTCAATCCATACGGTGATTTTGTTATGATGATCGATGCATATATGGGAGAGCTGATGAAAACCATAGAAGAAGCCGGTATTGAAGAGCATACGTTGATATTCTTTATCAGTGACAATGGTTGTTCCCCCAGGGCAGATTTTGCGTTGTTAAAGGAGAAAGGGCACAGGCCCAGCTTTATTTTCAGGGGGTACAAAGCTGATATTTTTGAAGGAGGGCACAGGGTGCCGTTCATCGCTAAATGGCCTGAACGGATCAGGCCCGGTTCCGTCTGCCATGAGATCATTTGTACAACGGACATTTTCCGGACCCTGGCGGGCATCACCGGTTATACAGTGGCCGACAATGAAGGAGAAGACAGTTATGATCTTGCTCCCCTGTTTGAGGCAACTCCGCGCACCACACCCCTCAGGGAGGCCACTGTACACCACTCCATCAACGGAAGTTTCGCCATCAGGCAGGGAGATTGGAAGCTGATCATGTGTCCAGGTTCAGGCGGATGGAGCTCTCCTACACCCCAAGAGTGCCAGAAGCTGGATTCCCTTCCTGAGATACAGCTTTATAACCTTCGGACAGATCCGGGAGAGACCACCAACCTGGAAGCTGAACAGCCAACCAGGGTAAAAGCGCTGAAAGCTTTGCTGATCAGGTATATTCAGGATGGACGCAGTACACCCGGCAAACCACAGGCCAATGATTCCATTGACTTCCAATGGACTCAGGTGCAATTCGCAAGCAGTGCTTCCTCTGCTTCCAGCGACCACAACCCATGATGACGGTCACAGATATTGGCCAGTTGTTTGAACAGCGGATCCTTCTCCCCCAGTTTTCCGAATTCGGAAATGGCCGTTAATGGCATTTCTAAATGGGTATAAATTAATTTTTTACCACCTGGAATAGCCGGAAGGTTCAGGGTAGCTTCCGGAACAGCATTCAGACCTCCGATATGGGTGATCAACCCGGAAGGATCCATACCTTTCTCCATCATTTCCAGGGACTCCCGCATATCATCTTTATTTCCCCCGCTGGTTCCCACAATGTGGGTATAGGCATAGTGAACATTATAGAAATTCAGTTTTGCACTGAACGCTGGATCGGCCGGTCCTGCAAAGAAATTGAGGCAACCATCGAATGCCAGCAGTTGATCGGCCTGTTCAACAACAGGAGTAACCGGTGCAAAGACAAAAACATCATTGAATCCGTCACCGCCACTCAGTTCTTTCATAAAAGTTACCGGATCATCCAGTGTGGCGGTGTTGATATAATGTAATTCAATCCCTTTGGATCCTGCAAATTCCGGGGAGTATAAACGGGCTGCCCTGTCCAGGCGAACCTGGTCAATATCGGTCACTACCATCAGCGATGGCTTCCGGTCTTCACGATGAATGACATAGTTGATGGCGGCCAGTCCCATGGGTCCGACACCGGCCAGCAGGGCAAGTTTTCCACCATCAACGATTCCCATGTCATGAATATAGGTACCGGGTTTAATATGATAATTGGCATGCATGGCACCCACCACACAGGAGAAAGGCTCGGACGTTGAAGCCGGATAGAAACCCGGTCCTTTATAAACCAGAAGGCAATCCTTCTCCATCACAATATTGGGGATGATCACATAGGTTGCATCTCCACCCACATACGGGTAAGAGTAACCGGGTGCACTCAATACCCCCACCGGGCCATTTTCATCGTTGATGGCCGTCTGAATGGCAAATTTATCCCCGGGTTTGAATTGCCCCTGCCACTTCGGCCCCACTTCCAGAATCTCCCCCGCAAACTCATGTCCTATGATGACCGGATTTTCTGCAGCATCACCGGGTACACGTTTATGATCCGTTCCCTGTATCGCTGCCTTGTATGAAGACATGCAGAGACTGTCGCTGATAACTTTTGCCAGGATCTCATCATCACCCAGTGGGGGCAATTCATATTCGTCAATTCTCAGATCATTTTTACCGTGTAATCTAACTGCTTTTGCCTTCATCTGTTATGCTGTTTTTTATTTAATTGCTAAAAAAATCGAGGAGTTCCCGCGGATGGTGAATGATCCCTGCATCTTTGAAAGCATGGGAGCCATCTATTTTTCCATATCCCCACGAAACCCCTACCGGTTTCATACCGGAAGCTGTTGCTGTTTGCAGGTCACCATGCGAATCCCCCACGAACAGGATTCTTGCTGGGTCCAGGTCCATTAATCCGGCAATCTCAATGGCTGCACAGGGATCTGGTTTTAACGGCACATCCTCCCGTTGTCCAAATACAGGATCAAATGGCCACCCGGAAAGATAATGATCCGTTACATCACGGGTGAGAAGATGCGGTTTATTGGAGAGAACAGAGAGTTTTATTCCTCTTTTTACCAGTGCATCGAGCAGTTCCGGGATACCCTCATAAAGCCTGCTTTTATTATGCAGGTTATTGCTATACGCCTCCCGGAACTCCCCTACATAGGATTTTATCTGATCAGCGGAAAGATCCTCGCCCACTGCACGCTGCATCAAACGTGTTGCCCCGTTGCCGATCCACCGGATATAATCCGCTGTTGCAAAGGTCTGGAAGCCATGCCTGGAAAATACTTCATTGGCAGCATCCCCGATATCTTCAATGGTGTGTACCAGGGTACCATCCAGGTCAAATATTATCCCTTCAAACTTCATCTGGCTATGATTGAGTGTCCATCAGCTTAACATCACCTGTCCGCCGGTAACGGGTATGGCCTGCCCCGTTTCATATTCCTGGTCGATAACATATTTGATGGCCTTAACCACATCCCCGATGCGGCAACCCCTTCCGGCAGGAACCAGTGATTCATAATGACGCTTCACATCCGCTATTGTTTTGGCTCCGGCCACTTTTCCTGCATTCAGGTACTGAATAAAGAGCCCCTTCTCAGGATCGGACCACAGCGGACCCTCAAAGAAATTACCGGGACAGATCGAATTCACCTTGATCCGGTCGCCCATCAGTTCCATGGCAAAGGATTGGGTCAGCCCGATCCCGGCAAACTTACTGCCGGCATATGCAAAGTTCTTCTTGCTGCCCTGCAAGCCCGATTTCGAATTGATCTGTATGATATCTCCAAAATTTTCCCCGTTATACCGGTTCTGCGCTTTCATCACCGGTACCGAAGCTTTCACACAGTTGAAATAACCTTTGTAATTGACGCTGGTTACAAAATCGAAACTTCCGGGATCCATCTCCCCGATCCCACCGGCTTTTAAAACCCCTGCATTGCTGATCATCACATCCAGGCCACTGAATTCCAGAACAGTTTCATAAACCGCATGGATAACAGAATCCAGGCTGGTAACATCGGTTTTAA
>JANTFK010000033.1 GCA_024763595.1 Bacteroidales bacterium
TCATAATACTGTTTTGTGGATACCATACGGCCATAAACTCCCAGCCATGCATCATGGGCTGTTGAAAAATTCATCTTTGGAACCGGCTCCAGTCCCATTTTACGAATTTTCCCCAGTTCATCCTGCAGGCGGGTTGTTGTCCATGCATTGTTTACGGCTATTTCCGGGTGACTTTCATATTTAACCCCGTCACCTAAATCTATCACAACCATATTCATCCCTGCATCAACCATTTTTTCCAGTATATCATTCCACAACGATTCGCTCAGTTGCAGGTCCGGCCAGTAATCTCTCCACATGTTAACGCTTAAATGCAGAAGCAGTGCCCATATTCTATCACTGGAGTTTTTCTGTTGCGATAAGAGGAGATTGGGCATACTGCTAACCACAGCTGCTGCTGTTGCCTGTTTGATAAATTTTCTCCGGTTTGTCATGGTTTTTTATTTTTCAGGGGTTATTATTTTGTTGTGGGTTATGCTCAAACATCAACCATCCCAGATCGGCAGGATTGTCCTCTCCCAGCAATAGCCTGGATGTGATTGGGTTATTCGGTCGCCATGAGTTTGCTTCTCCTTTTCCCTTCTGTACGCGAACATCAATCCTGACAGGGTGCAGGTTTTGGGTGGTTATACCTGTTTTCTCAAAGGGAATACGTACGCCGGCATACCTCACACCGGACGTCATATTCATGTGTATAAATTCATTGTTTTTCAATGCATTGCCCGGAGCGTAATTGAAATGCCGGGCGGGATATAACCGTTGTGGTTCTATTTTGATTTTTATACTGGTAATGGCCTGAGATGCGGTGTCCTGGTCACAGGTTGTCTCATCCGACACCCATATATAGAGCGCATTGTTATCCGATACAGATGCCCATTTTATTTCATTGGTTTCCGGGCCATAGCTGCATTTCTGCCACTGTAAACCGGCCGGAGGTGTACCTTCTGATCCCGTCCATCCAACATTTTTTAAAGAAATACAGTGAGCCACCGCTCCCTGAGGTTCTAAACCTGTGTATTCAGGGAACAAGGGTTTTTTATCCCGGATCATATTTTTCACTTCCGGTACATCATTGGCCAGTACACATCCAAGCTGATCCATGCGCCATTTTATTTTTTCGGGAAAGTATTTATAACTAAAGTTTCCTAGTTAATAAGTTGTTGATAATGAGATGAGTAAATAAACAAAAAATGTTGCATGTCTTCGCCTAATTGGCTATATTTGAGTTAGTTAGAAACAAACACGACATGCAACAACATAAAATTACGGAGAATCTGGGTGAATTTCAAAAATTCCTGGACAATGATAATAAAACAGGCCTTTGCCTGGAAGATACAATACGGTTCTTTGACGTACGGCGCATATTTGGACAGTTTGAGTCGCTCAAGCAGAGCGGGATCAGGGTGTCGAGGATCATGACCACATTACTTATCATGCTATTTTACCGCAGCAGAAACATCTACAGCTATTTCTCCCGGCAGTATGGGAAGCAGATAGAAAAAGAGGGGAGTAAGAACCCTTATTACGACATGCTGGGCAATGAGGATATACCCTGGCGCGTGCTCCTGTATTTGTTTGCCAAGCGTTATTTGCATCTTGTGTCCCGTTTGGCAGACCATAGCAAACAAATGATCAGGGCCTTGATCTTTGATGATAGTCCCCTGGAGAAGACCGGATGGAAGATCGAGGGGGTCAGTAAAATTCACGACCATGTTACAGGCCGGTATATTCTGGGCTTCAAGCTTCTGGTAAGCGGCTATTGGGATGGCAATAGTTTTATTCCTATTGATTTTTCCCTGCACCGTGAGCGAGGCCAGGAGCTTGACAAGGCACGTAAGAAGCGTAACCGGGCAAGGCGTAAAGCCAAGCAGGCTGAGTCTGCTTACCTGGAACACAAAGTGCAACATCTGGAGAAAAGGGCGGTACTGGACTCCCTAAAAGAAGAAATGGTCTCCGGATCAACAAAGAGCGCAGTCATGGAGTACGAGAAGCAGGAGAAACGGGTATCCCGTTCCAAGAGGAAGCAGTCGAGACTGCGTGGGGCAATGAAACAGGCGAAGGCCATCCTGGCAGAGAAGCAGGAGATAGTCAAAAAGAAGGAGAAACAGGCACCGCTATACGGTCTTACCCCCGCCCAGCAAAGGAAGCAGTTCAAAAAAAACAGGGCCAAGGATAGCCAGGGATACGAGCGGCGGTCGGAAGCGGACATGAGTAAAGCCCAGAGTGTAATCAGGATGATAAGCAGGGCAGTGAGAAGGGGCTTCGTTTTTGAGTACGTCTTGTTTGATAGCTGGTTTTTCTCAAAAGAGATCCTTGCCCACATCGAATCGTTCCGAACGAAAGGCATCAAGTTGGTAGCGATGGTTAAGATGGGTAAGAATCTGTACCGGGATTGCTTAAGCGAAAAAGAGATGGATGCAAACACGCTAAGGAAGTATTATAAAAAGAAGGATAAGGCACAGCGTAACCGGAAATATAATGCCACATATATCAGGGTTCCGGTCTGGTACGATAACCGAAGGGTCAACCTTTTCTTTGTAAGGCTGGGATCGGGAAGTAAGTGGAAGGTGTTTATCACCAATGACCTGGACCTGACATTTAACAAGTTGCTTGAGGTTTACCATATTAGATGGTCGATCGAAGTGTTTTTCCGTGATGCGAAACAGCACCTTCAGCTTGGCAAATGCCAGTGCAATAACTTCGATTCACAGATCGGGGCAACCACACTGGTCATGATGCAGTACATCATGTTGCTTTTGTATAAGCAGCAGCATTACGGGCAAAGTCTCGGAAGTATATTTGACATGCTGAGTATGCAGGCACAGGAAGATAACATCACCCGGTATTTGATGGACATATTCTGGGAGCTTGTCCATGGGATTGGCGAAATATTGAAGGTGGATATTATGGAACTGTTCGAAGAGATCATCCGGGACAACAAGAAAGCAGAGGAGCTAACCAGGCTGTTTTTACCAGTGTTTGAGAAACAACGAGCTGCATGACATGTAAAGCCCGTTACAATGCGCTGTTATACAATGATTTAAGAGATGAAAGATAATGAAAAACAAAACCTTAACAGGTTGATATTTAATAAATTACAAACTAGGAAACTTTAGTTTATAACCTTCGGCTTCCGAGTGGAACCCAAGCCTGGAGTCATTTTTGCAGAGTGAAAGGAGTTGTTTATCAAGTTCAAGCTCTTCCCTGATAATATCGACCAGTGTATTCAGTATGTCAAGACGTTCTTTTCCCTCCATCCTGAACATTTTTTCACGCAGGAGATAAAAATGAAGAATGTTGTATCCGCTGCGAAACTGGATACCCAGCGCTTTAGCCACGCCAATATCCCTGATCCGTTCAGGCTCATCTCTGTAATTTTGTTCGATGTCCTTTAACAGTTCCACGCCTTTCTCCCATGACCGGGTGATCCGGCTGGTGAGCTCCACGACCTCTTCAAGCGTCAATACTTCCCCAATACATTCCCCGATCCGGTCTCCACTGGGAGGCCACGGTTTAAGTGTAATACTGGAGCCTATCTGCCATGAAGGCGACAGCGGGGCATCAACCGGCTTCAGCAACAGCGGCCAGACCGGGCCGTCATGCATTGGCCCGTAATACTGGAACATATTGGTAAGGGGATAGTTTTCATAGCCTTCACTGAATTGTTTCCATGCCTTGACTACTGTAGATACATCCTCCTTTTTCCAGTCGATTGAGGCAAGTTGTTTGAGAAATGTATCTTCATCCGGAGGGAATGGCTCCATCGAGAGCAACCCGGCTGCCTTATTCATCAAACCGGGATAGGTGCCGAAATACCAGCCCAGCATGGTATGAGAAACTCCCAGACGGTGCATTGCGGCAAATTTTCTGTACAGCAATGACGGCACCGGCACATATGGAGTGGTAGCTACCTCGTGAGAATTTCCGGTCTGTATTTTAGCCGATATTTTTGTGTTATTTTTCCGGGCAATATCCGCGATGCGTTCAAATCTGGAACTGGGTCCCGGATTTGATATCCAGTAATCTCCTCCCACAAGTAATTTGTCAAATGCTGTACGGCTTACACCCGACTCAAAATTAAACTGCAAAATTACCCCTTTCGGAGTATGGGCAGGAAGGTCATACACCCATTCAGCGAGCGCATATGAATCTCCTGTAACGAATCGCTGGGGCTGCGGCATATAGAGCCAGCTGATCAGTTCGGCTTCCGGTGCCGCATCGTGCATACCTTGTTCCATGGCCGAAAGAGAAGCGTATAATATTTCCCATGGCTCTTTCCGGGAACAGCGTGGACAATCAATTTTATCCTTATAATCAGATAGGGCCGAAACAGCACTTAAACACGTTGTACCTCTTTCTCCGTGCGAAATATTGATAATTCCACCAAGTCCCGGTACTGCACTGAAGATTTTATTGACTGATTCGTATAAATATTGATGTGCAGTCCGGCTCAAAGGACAAAAGAAATATCCTTTGCCTCCGGGTGCTCCTGCCAGCTCCGGATAATTTTTTATGACCGGGCTGAGGGTATCCCGGGAACGGGGTTCAATACAGAATATATAGGTGCGAATTCCATATCTCAGGCACCGGTCTACGGTCTGCCTTAATTTTGCAAGACGTTTCTCTCCATCTTTCCCGTCATCCGGAGTATAATGAGTCGCAACAAGATCGCGGAATTCGACAGTTAACCACAACCCGTTGACACCTTCATGTGCAAGCCGGTTCAGGTACTGGTCCGGATAATAATCAACATCATCCATCAACTCGTCTCTCATTTTGGGTGGCCGTTTGATGGGGCCAAAGAAACAACGCGATATACGTCTTTCTATCACCGGATGCTTTTCAACAGTTCCCAGGGGAAGAAAAGGGCCTCGCAAACGGAGCATCTCATCTTCGATGTAATAAATGCCTCGACGGATACCATCGGCATCTCCTGCAAAAATATGGCATCCGTCGTCCAGCATTTCAATACGAAAGGATTCACCTTTTAAATCTGGTGACTTTTCAGTCGCAATTATATAATTGCCATTGTCGCACGATACACCGCCGGCTTCTAAAAATGACCGCAGGTCAGCATATGCAGTTTCCGCACTTCCTTCCGGGTCAGGAAAATTCTCTGTTATGGTCACGCCCTGTGAAAGGTCTGCCTGATGAGGGCCCGGAGCAGCCGGTTCCCACACATGTTGTGTCCATAAAGGAGCTTTAAGATCCTCAATAAATTGCCAGCTATCTTCATCAGGCTGAACCGGTACATGCTTCAGATAGAGGCTGTCACCGGTCACTTCACAATACGGAATGGCTCCATGGTGTTCACAACTGCTGATCAGGATGGAGACAAGAAGGCTGACAGTAATATGTAAACTGCATTGTGCCTTATACAGTAACCCGGGAAAAGTATCTCCTGTCATTTTCGACATTCCTAAGACTTTTTTATGCGCCTGGCAGCCGGTAATTGTCTGTCCAGTGTATCTTTCAACACTCCCAGCTTCTCTTTCAGCGAATAGGGGGTATAAACGTAATCCTGCTCAAACTGGAACCCCAGCCGTGAGTCCCGTGTGGCAGCAAGCAGTGCAAGTTCCGTACGGTCAATCTCTTCGCGCACAATCTCTTCCATTCGATCTAATATCACCCCGGTTTTCCGGCTCTCCTGCTCCCCGGCCAGCTGCAGGCGAAGATCTTCGAACTCCAGGACCGCATAATCACTCTGCATCATCCGTTGCAGTTGTTCGGCCACTACTACCTCATGCAGGGCCTGTGTACGTTTCGATTCAGGAGTGTTGTAAGCTGCAGTACGGTAAAACTTCAATCCATCCTCCATTTTGTCAGATGCCTGCTTCAGGTAGTTGAGGAAAACAGACAATATCTTTGTTTCCCCGCCCACATCCTCGAGGCCGGTAGCATGCCTTGCATAAAGCTCTGCTTTATTCGTTTTATTTGTAAAATCCGGATAAAAGACCATACGGGAAACAGTAAAAGGCCAGTAGGGGTTCAGATTCATCTTTTTCTCCTGGTCCCCCCATGAATACTTGTATGTTGCAGCCCTGGCAGGTGGCTCACTAAAAAAAAGCGGATTCCCGATGGCATTGTTGGTACCCATGTTTGGGCCGGTATCGGGTACCATACGAATGGCCTGACTAAAGTGCTCCCATGCCTGTAAAACCTGTTCCTTTTGCTCCACCCCAAAGATCCTTGCAGCCACAGCGTTTAATAGTTCTTCCTCTGAAGGGGCCCCGGTCCAGCAGGTCCAGGCCCTTATTTCGCTGATGAAGTTGGGCTTATAACCACTGCTCCAGCTTTCCAGTGTACCTTTCACTCCATATTTTTCCAGCGCCATATACCTGTCATACCACTGATTGGGACAGGGCAGATAGGGCGTCGTACCATACTGCCAGCTGGCAAAAGTGTCAACCTTGGAATAAACCTTCATTCCCCGCTTTTCAGCTTCGTCAATCTGGGCAACAGTCACCTCTGCAGGCCCAATCTGGCTGAGCGAATAATCACGCAGGTAACCTTTCATGCCGTCAAGCTCAAAACTCTTCCCGTTTTCCCAGGTGAGCATCGGTATCGAATTTAGCGGAAGCTGTTGAATGAAGTACCGCTTTATCTCACTGTTTTGCGGCCGGAAGTCTATGTTGTATTCCCAGGGAATGATCTCGATGGACGGATCTGTCCGGTGACACTCCTCTTCCACAATCTTTACCGCTTTGCTCCAGTTTCGTGCCCACTCCTGCATATACTTCCTGCTTGCACCATGTCCGCCCCCCCATGCCTTATACCAGAAACCTTCAGTAAGAAGGATGTAACCGCGGATATCCGGAAATTCACTAACAATTGCACGTACAAGCTTGCGCAGGCCCATTTCACTTTCACGGGTTCCCAGGTACTGGTAGATAATTGGAGTATAAACTTTGATACCAACACGTCCGGCACGAACGATCAGGTCTTTGACCCTGTCAGGGTCCTGTTTACGCATATTATAAAGCAAGCGTGCATAAAAGTCGGTCGAGGTTTCAGCTGTAGTACGATCGCCGTTCGGGTTAGCATAAACAGAGGCAAAGATCGCGTCAAAACCGTCATGTACAAGATGCGAAAGAAGCCGGTCAGGCCATTCCATCCAGCCCATCCAGGACAATACCATTCGGGTATCAAGCAGACTCTCACGTGCAATTTTCAGCCCCTTCGGCAAAAAGGGAGCTTCGCGAAGGTTCATGCGTGATTCAAGGTTAAACAGACCGAACATTGCACCACGCTCATCATAACCACATACAATGATTCGATCGGGCGTTACTGTAATCTCGTAACTTTTGGGAGTTTCAAGTGTCAATCCGCAGCCGGGCAACTCTTCACGTGTGCCCACTACGACAGCCTGACTTACATCCTGCCAGTCTGCTATCGTGTTCTTCTCTTCAATTTCCACCCTTACATGCTGAGAGATCCCGAGGTAATCCTGAAAATCCAGAACCGCATTCTGAATGATCACTGAATTGTTCTTTCTCATTCTCAGATTCCAGCCCTGATCAGGGAGCATCATTTCATCTTCGTTCTTTCGGGCTTCCGGATCTCTTCTCAGTATATGCACGGGATCGGATGACAGGCGCTTATGATAATCATACAGCTCTTCTTCGGGGAGTGTTTGTTCAATTTCATAAGCAAATTCACCCGCAGAATATTTTCTGATATGATTGCTTTTATTACCCTTTTTACATGAACTTAAACCAATTGATGCAATTCCTGTTGAAAAGGCTGCGGTTGCAATGCCTGCTGTGGTTTTGCCAATAAAATCTCTTCGTGTCAGTTCTTCTTTTGTCACATGACTGCTTTCATTGACTTTGCTCCGCATAAATCTATTTCATTATCAAAGGTTCCGGATGTTCAATGTATAATGCGGGGCGAATCTGATCTCCCCTGTGTGACGGGTCGCCAAGTTCTTTAGAAATTTCCTCTGCATACCCCAATAACCGGTCGACTACTTCCGGATATTCTCCACTCACATCATGTTTTTCTTTCAGATCCTTACTTAAATCTATTAATCGCAATTCACTGCTGCCATAAAACCTGGATTTATCGATGCCGTCATACTTGTTTTCCAAAGCCAGATGTAGCTTCCAGTTCCCTTCTCTCACCGCCTGTAACTGATCCATTAAGTAATAATAGAAAACCTTGTACGGCGTTTTTGCATTTTCATCCCCGGAAAGCAGGGGCCGGATATTTTTCCCGTCTATGATACGGTCCCGGGGCCTTTGTGCACCGGCAAGCCCGGCAAAAGTGGGTAGCCAGTCCATCATTGTACAAAGTTCATCATTGGAGCTTCCTTCAGGAACTGAGCCCGGCCATTTCACGATGGCTGGAACACGCATGCCACCTTCCATTGTTGTGTACCCGGCGCCTGAGAAAGGTTCGTTGCTCCCTCCCCTGCTGCTTCCTGAAAGTCCCTGTGGCGCTCCATTATCGGATGTAAAAACAATGATGGTATTTTTCTCTATACCTGATGCTTTCACACAGTTTACAATTTGTCCGACCGACCAGTCTATTTCCATGATTGCATCGCCCCAGGGACCATTCCCCGACTTGCCTGCAAACGCTTTATCTGTCACGGGAACGGCACTGCTTCCGGGAAGATTTAGCGGGAAATATAAAAAGAATGGCTTCTCTTTGTTCCCGGTAATAAACCGGATCGCCTCCTTCACATAGCGTCTTGAAGTTGTCGAAAGATCAACCGGTGCTTCAATGACTTCGTCATTCCTGATAAGTGGTAAATCCGGCCAGTCGGGATCAAAGGATGGAATCATATCTTCACTGTACGGGATACCGTAATAATAGTCGAACCCCTGTCTTAATGGTAAACATTCAGGCTGATCTCCCAGATGCCATTTGCCAATACATGCAGTGGAATAACCCTTTTCTTTCAGTAGATCTGCTATGGTAATTTCTTCAGGATTCAACCCTTTTGAGGCGACAGGTCTGAGTATGGCAAGCCCTGTATCAGACAGGTGCATATCGACCCGTTGTGCATAACAACCGGTCATTAAGCTGGCCCTGGAAGGGGTGCAGACGCCGGATGCAGAATAGAAAGATGTAAGCCGCATCCCTTCAGTTGCCAGTTTATCAATGTTCGGGGTTTGTTGAAGGTCCGATCCAAAACATGCCAGATCACCATATCCCAGATTGTCGGCCAGTATGATTATGAAGTTTGGAGGTATCTCCCTGTGTGTACAACCTGAACATAACAGTACGAAGCATACAAGGATGAAAAAGCCAGGTTTAAGATCTGTTAACGGCCTCATTTTAATCTGATTTTACTACCTGATAAAGCATAATACATGATAAAGAGATAGGAGGGAAGACAAACCAGGTAGGCGACCTGGTGAGAGGTCATATCCGCTACATACCCGAACAACAGGGGAAGAAACGCCCCGCCTATAATTCCGGTCACCAGCAGTGAAGATCCCGTTTTTGTGAATTTTCCCAGGTCGGCAATAGCCAGCGGCCAGATAGCAGGCCACATCAAAGCATTGGCCAGTCCAAGCAGAGCAACAAGATATATGGACAGGTCTGCAGGGGAAATCACGATCAAAATAGTTACCACAACACCCAAAACGGTTGATGCCAGTAATGCTGAGCGCTGGCTGATGGATTTCGGAATAAGTATCACACCCAGTATATAGCCGGTCACCATACCGGCCGAGGTCAACCAGACATAGTTCTCGGGTGATGGCAGATGAAGCATTGTTGCATAGTCATTAATGGATCCCAGAGCCAGGTATTCCAACCCTATATCAAAAAAGATTGCCAGGACACCCAATAGCAGATGCGGAAACTGAAGAATGGTTGTTTTTGAATTGGCATATGCAGAGACTTCGGAGTTGTTGTCAGACTCATCTTCTCCGACAGCTTTAATTTCAGGCAGCGGGGCAAAATAGTACAGAAAACCCAGGGCTGCCAGGGCTCCTGAGATAATGTAAAACGGCTGAATTGTATCTGCTATCTGCACATTGGTCAGATCCATAAAAACAGCCAGCATAAGTGAAGCCGCAGCATAGAAGGTTTTACTGCATATTCCCATCAGGGAGATCCTGCTTGCCGCACTTTCGGAGGGCCCCAGAATGGTGACATATGTATTGACGGCTCCTGTTAATAAAGTCTGCCCCATGCCACTAACAAACAGGGCCAGCAGCAGCAGGGGGAAACTTACAATTTTTGCAGCCGGAGCTATCAGGTAAAAACCCAGTGCCATGATTAAAAATGCGGTAATCATCCCTCTTTTGTAACCAAACTTTTTGATGATTGCCCCGGAAGGAACTCCAAAAACCACAAATGCCAGGAATGTGGCGGTCATTACGAGATACGACATGGTTATGGAAATATGAAATGCCTCTTTTACAAATGGGACAAAGAATGCATTTATTCCCAGTGCAAAGCCCAGTACGGCAAACATGGACCCAATAATGATCATGGGAACAATTAACGTCTTCTGTGCAGTTGTCATAGTCTGAATGGTTAATTAACAAGGCCTATCTCATTGATTACCGTCCGGTCATCTGTTATTTCCCCAACGTCTTTCTCATATCGCGCAAAATGATCTCTTTTGCACGGTTACCATAGTCAAGAGAGGCTTTTTTGGCACTTTTTGCATACCATTTATCTTCAGTAAAACGAGCCATATCAACGCCCTCCGGGCAGAAAGCCATCATCAGTGACGTCTCCTGTTCCCCGGCATGATCAATGGGGAACTGTGCCTGTGCTTCAGCGCTCATAAAGGGCCGGACAGAGATCCAGCTGAAAGGATCGTCACCTGTCGTATGGTCCTCGTAATAGCTCGCCGAAGCGTTATCTCCCCACCATCCATCTCCCCGTTCATGCTCGATAAAGGCAAAAATCTCCTGTCTTGCCGCAAGCTTGAAAGAGAGGTCTGTGGGCATGCCGTTGGCAAAATTCTCACTCTGATGGTGAACAAATACATGAATATTGCGAAACCCGATCCTTAAAAGGTTGTAGAACAACTGGCGTGCAAATGAATTCAGCACAGCCGAATCCACATGGATCCCTCCATTTCGCTCCGGGGGTGCGACTGCATACGTTCCGGCACCATAGTAGAAGGGAGGCATGATCACCAGTGGCATCTCCTTTTCCAGGAGTTCCAGTGCGCGAACCGGCAAAAGGGTATCCACGCCTGGCGGCATATGTTCACTATGGTACTCAAGAACTCCCAGTGCAAGCACAACCGGGGTATTGTTGTCAATTGCTTCCCGGATCTGATCCGGGAACATCATTTCGTAATGCATAATGCTGTTTTTTTATATTTCAATCACTTTCATGAACCTGGAAGATAGTTTTTCTATACCGCCTTTCTTTATGACAACCCCATTTTCCCAGCGAAGTCCGAAGTCGTGATCATAGAAGAAAGTATCTACCTGAAATGTCATGTTCTCCTGCAACTCATAATTTGATGTGGATTCCATCCACGGTTGCTCCACCTCCATCATACCGATGCTGTGACACGGACCGTAGAGCAGGTATTTATCAAATCCACGTGATGTGACCCAGGCTTCATAATCCCTGACAACTGTACCGGCAGATTTGCCGGCCTCAAGCATCTCCATGGTCCTGAGATGAGCCTCCAGGCCAAAATCAACCAGTCTTCTTTTACGTTCCGGTAGAGGGCCGATCGAAATGGGTATTCCAACACTGGATGAGTATCCACTGACACGGGCACCTATATTCAGTTGAATGATTTCATTCTCAACGATCTTGTTATGTGTAGGGCGTGAAATGGCATGTTTGGTTGCCTCCCCACAGAAACAGTAAAGGGCATGTCCCTCATATTCACCCCCGTGCTTGTAGATCTCACGCTGGGCAATCCCTATAACCTGCAGTTCGGTCATACCGGGCCTGATTTCATTAATAATGGCTTCAACTGCCAGTTCTGAGATTTCATACGCCTTTCGCATGCAGTTCAGTTCATGCTCACTTTTTGTGAACCTCAAGGGCAACAGCGTTTCATCTGCCTTTATCAGTTCCACACCGGGTAATTGCTCCTTTAGTGCCGAATAAACAGGAAGTGTTGTGACAGACCATCCCACAATACCCAGTTTCTTTATCCTACCATCCGGTGCATACCTGGCCACAATATCTGAAAAATTAACAAAGTCCATTCCCGGACAATCCGGCTCGGCCGATTCGCGGTATTCGATCATCTTTTCGATATTTGAAAACATACTGCGCCGGGCAGCGTAATGATCGCTTTCCGGACCAACCAGCAATACCGCCTCACCCGTTGCCGGAACAAAGACAGCGGCCGCTTCAAATGTAGGCCAGAATTCGCTCAGATAGCGTACATTGGCCATGTCCGATTCACTTGCGTGAACAAGACAGGCATTCAGGCCGGCTTTTTGAATATTGGATTGAAATCTCGAAATACGGTCGACGAATTCTTGCTCTGGAATTGTTGTTGTGTTCATGATATTTTTTTTATTTTTCGGGCATTTGGTAATTGAATATCCAGTGTCTCTTTTAAAACTCCTAACTTCTCTCTAAGCGAATAGGGAGTATATACATAATCCTGCTCAAATTGAAATCCCAATCGTGAGTCACGTGTGGCGGCGAGCAGTGAAAGTTCCGTTCGATAAATCTCCTTGCGTACAATATTTTCCATTCGATCAAATATCACCCCTGTTTTCCGGCTATCATGCTCTTTCACCAACTTCAAGCGAAGATCTTCAAAGGTAAGGATTGCAGTATCGCTCTGCATCATTCGTTGCATTTGTTCAGCTACTACTACCTCCCGCAGGGCCTGTGTACGTTTCGATACAGGGCTGTTAGATGCTGCAGTACGGTACAACCTCAATCCATCTTCCATTTTATCGGATGCCTGCTTGAGGTGCTTTAGGAAGACCGGTAAAACTTCTGTTTCCTTACTTACATCTCCAAGACCGGTAGCTCTTCTCGCATAATGTTCTGCTTTATTGGTCTTGTTGGAAAAATCAGGGTAAAAAACCATACGGGAAATGGTAAATGGCCAATAGGGGTTGAAACTCGATTTTTTGGTCCCCTCTTCCCATGAATATTTAAACGTTGCAGTCCTGGCAGGTGGTTCCTGAAAGAACAATGGATTCCCAATCGCATTATTGGTACCCATATTTGGGCCGGTGTCGGGCACCAGGCTAATTGCTTCGCTAAAATATTCCCATGCCTTTTTCACTATTTCCTTCTGCTCTTTACCAAATATCAGTGCAGCCATAGCATCAAAAATTTCCTGCATTGGCGGTGCATCAGTCCAACAAGTCCATGCCCTTATCGTACTAATGAAGTTAGGCTTATAACCACTGCTCCAGCTTTCCAGTGTACCTTTAACTCCATATTTTTCCAAAGCTATATATCTGTCAAACCACTGATAAGGACAGGGCAGATAAGGAGTAGTACCATACTGCCAGCTGGCAAAAGTATCTACCTTGGAATAGACTTTCATTTTTCGCTTTTCAGCCTCATCAATCTGAACAGCAGTCACCTCTGCCGGTCCGATCTGGTTCAGAGAATAGTCGCACAGATTACCTTTCATGCCGTCAAGCTCAAAACTCTTTCCGTTTTCCCAAGTAAGCATTGGTATTGATTTTACAGGAAGCTGCTTAATAAAGTACCTTTTTATTTCACTATTTTGCGGTCGAAAATCTATATTATACTCCCAGGGAATTATCTCTATTGACGGATCTGCCCGGTGACACTCCTCTTCCACTATACTTACTGCCTTACTCCAATTTCGGGCCCATTGCTGCATATACTTCTTACCGGCACCATGGCCCCCGCCCCAAGCACTATACCAGAAACCCTCTGTAAGAAGAATATAACCACGGATGTCTGGAAATTCCTTAACAATTTCACGCACAAGTTTGCGCAGGCCCATTTCACTTTCACGGGTTCCCAGATATTGGTAGATAATTGGAGTATAGACCCTGATGCCAAAGCGTCCGGCACGATTGATCAAGTCCCTGACCCTGTCGGGGTCCTGTTTACGCATTTTATATAGTATGCGCGCATAGAAATCGGTCGAAGTCTCTCCTACAGTTCGATCGCCGTTAGGATTCGCATAAACAGAAGCAAAGATCGCGTCAAAACCATCATGGACCAGATGCGAAAGAAGTCGGTCAGGCCATTCCATCCAGCCCATCCACGATAATACCATTCTGGTATCAAACAGACTCTCACGCGCAGTTTTCAGTTCCTTTGGCAAAAAGGGTGCTTCGCGAAGATTCATGCGTGATTCAAGGTTATAAAGACCGAACATGGCGCCACGCTCATCATAACCGCATACAATGATTCGTTCAGGTGTAACTGCAATCTCATAGCTTTTGGGAGTTTTAAGTGTAAGGCCGCAGCCAGGCAATTGTTGGCGTGTACCTACTATGATACTTTGACTAAAATCCTGCCAGCCTGCTAATGAGTCTCTTACTTCTGTTTCCACCTTCACATTCTGAGAGATCTCGAGGTAGTCCTGAAAATCAAGAGCAGCCGTTTGGAGTATCATTGAATTGCCCCTCCCCATTTTCAATTTCCAGCCCTGATCGGGAAGAATCATTTCTTCTTCTTTCGGTTGTGCTTCCTCGTCTCTTCTCAGTATATGTACAGGTTCTGTCGAAAGTCTCTTGTGATAATCATATAGCTCTTCTGCTGGAAGAGTTTGTTCTACCAAATGGGTAAGGGCAATTCAATTATCCTGCGGAATGCCGTACTCGATTTTCAGGATTATCTGAAAGTTTCACAAAACGTAGAGGTGGAGACTGAGGAGCTGAATTCGCTT